>NZ_JBBPHJ010000009.1:0-143137 GCF_038039665.1 Myroides sp. C4067 | reverse complement strand
ACCCACGACCTGCTGATTACAAATCAGCTGCTCTAGCCAGCTGAGCTACACCGGCGACTCATTTTGCGAGTGCAAAGATAGCATGGTTTTTCAATCTTGCAACACAAAATGTATCTTTTTTAAATCTTTTTTTCGATTACATTGCGTTGATTTTTTCAACTAATTGACCTGCAACATCTTCTAGTTTTTTATAAACTCCTTTAAAATGTGCTTTTTTATTCTCAACGTTTTTTGCATTCACTGCTCCGATTAATTCATCGAAAGAAACAAACGCTTCTTCAAGTAATGCATTAGTCTCTGCAGTTGGTCCTCCAGTTGTCATTTCTTGAATATAAATTGCTTGGATGATATCACCTAATACATAGTGAATATCTTTTTTTAGGTTTCTTACGCTTGCCATAATTTCCTTTATTTAGTATTAATTTTACGCAAATCTACAATATAAAAATGGGGTATACTACTCTTTTAAGAAACAAATATCTCTAAGATTGTAGCCTCACCACTTAAACTTATTTGTGTTACTGCTGCTGGTATTAGCACAGTTTGTCCACATCGTATAGAATACACTTCGTCACCTAATGTGATCTCTCCTTCTCCTTCTGTACACACATATAGATAGAATCTAGAAGCATCCTTCTCTTTGTGATAACTTCCTTTTAGAGGTATATAATTCACTGAGAAGAATGGACACGCTACTATTTCGTTAGATACATTCGCATCTTTAGTATAAGTCAACTCTACTTCTTTCTTATCATAGTTGATAGCATCTAGTGCCATATCGATATGGAGTTCTCTAGAATTACCCGAAGCATCTAGTCTATCCCAGTCATATACTCTATAAGTAATATCTGAAGTCTGCTGAATCTCAGCTAATAATACACCAGCCCCAATAGCATGGATAGTACCTGTCTCGATGAAGAATACATCTCCTTTCTTTACAGGTATCTCTTTTAATATAGAAGGCAATGTCTTAGCCTCTAAATGATGTAGATAGTCCTCTTGAGTCACTCCATCTTTAAAGTCTACTACTATTCTTGCATTTTCATCCGTTTGCATCACATACCACATCTCAGTCTTTCCAAAAGACCCATGGCGCTTCTGAGCTAAATCATCATTCGGATGTAACTGTATAGATAAATCTTCTTTTGCGTCTAGAAACTTAAACAAAAGAGGAAACTTCTTATCAAAACGGTTTATAATATAATCACCTAAGATTTCTTCAGGAAACTTCTGAATTAAATCATTTAAACTTAATCCTTCATATACCCCATTTGCGACAACGCTTACATCAGAAGATACACCAGAAATCTCCCAGCTCTCTCCTACCTCATTTGAATCAATATCTTTACCAAGTATTGATTTTAACTTCGTTCCTCCCCAAATTCTGTCTTTCAGAATCGGTTGAAATAGTATCGGATATTGTTTAAAACCCATATATTAATCACTTCTATTAAAAATAAGCTATTGCTTATTTATCTTTCCCAATCGCTATAAAAAACGAGGGTGCAAGTTACAACTTTTCCCATTAGCATACCCTATAATTAATAATCTCCTTTAAAAGAAACAAAGTTTCTAGCAGTTTCATACAATATCACTTCTAACTCTTTATCATCATTAATAAAAGGTCTTAATTTTTGCCATATCACTACTGCGATATTTTCTGCTGTAGGGATTAACTCTAAAAACTCTGGTACATCTAAATTCAAGTTTTTATGATCAAAGTTCTCTTCTATCTCCGATTTTATTAAATCGGATAGTTCTTTTAAATCCATCACAAATCCTGTCTCTGGATCTAGCTCTCCTGTTACCTGAACAATTAATTCATAATTATGTCCATGATAGTTAGGATTATTACATTTACCAAAAACAAGTTGGTTCTTCTCTTCTGACCATTCTTTTCTATGCAAGCGATGTGCTGCATTAAAATGAGCTTTTCTACTAACAGTTAATCTCATACTATTATTTCTTTTGAGCTTCTATAAAATGATAAAACTTAGAAAAAATGATTTTAAACCAAGCTGTATATATATTAGGATTAGCCTCCATATCTTCCTTTATCCCTTCTATAGACATCCATTTCCATGCCTCTACTTCTTCTAGGTTGATATTTGGTTCATCATCGTAATATCCAATCATCACATGATCAAACTCATGCTCTGTCAGACCATTGTCAAATGGGGCTTTATAGATAAAACTAAAAACATCTTTTAGGGGCACTTCGAACCCCATTTCTTCCATTAATCTACGTCTACCAGCCTCTATATTTGTTTCGCCTACACGTTGATGACTACAACAAGTATTAGTCCACAATAAAGGCGAGTGATACTTTTCTGAAGCACGTTGTTGTAACATTACTTCATTATTTTTATTCAAAATAAAAACAGAAAATGCACGATGTAACAAAGCTTTTTCATGAGCTTCTATCTTTTCCATTACTCCTACTTGTTCATCTTGTTCATTTACTAATACCACTAACTCTTCTTTCATACCTAATAATTTATATCAACCTCAAAAATACAAAAAAGATACGGTTAAACTAATCTCTTTATCAGATAGCATCGTTATAAACCTGTCTTTATTCTATAATACTCATTTATAAACGACTACATTCCTTCTTTTGTTATCTACTCCCTCGTTTTATCTTTCAATACTATTCGTACGCAGTGCTTTTCCTTCTAACCACTTCTACTGATTCTTCAACTATTTCTACTTATTTTTTGACTACTTTTGTACAAATGACAATTAGAAAATGGAAAGACAAATCAAACTTATTTGGGATTTTAAAGGGCCTGCTGGAGAAAAAACAGCCGAACATCACGTAATACATCTTAAAGAGTATGTCGCTATAGAACAACTACCTATCTCTATCATAGACTATACAGTACTAGCACCAGAGCATACTATCGCGTATATGGTAGTCAATGATGAGCAAATGAGACAACTAAGAGATATCCTAAAACCACATCGAGGAGAGCTATACGAATAGACCGCATCTGTGAATACATATATCAAGAGGTAACCTATGTAATAAGTTACCTCTTTCTTTTTTACAACTCAGTACATCTTTTAACTATTAAGAAAAAGGACACTATTTTTTTTAATATTCGAATCTATATTTCACTTTTATAAGTACTTTTTCATGTTCTGAAAGGTCTTTTTTTCTATTCTATCTCCTCAATAAGAGCAAAGATCTGTCTTATAAGAAAAAAAGATGTACTTTTTTTTAGCCCTTAAAACAACACAAAACACTAACAAACAACAAGTTAAACAAAAAACATCCTTTATAAACACAAACACCCTCTATAGCATATCCCCTTATAATACAGGTGTTATAAGCAATTCGCTCGACAATTCATGGACAATTACTCGAGATTGGTGGAGCTAGAGGTGACTTTGTCGAACAATCCTCCATTTACTCATCACCTATTCTCCTTCTATCTAAACTGTATGATTACTAAATACCTACCTAAACAAAGTGTCTAATATCCACAAAAAAAGGTGCTCTATAAGAACACCTTTTATCTATATATCTTTTGTTAAGCTAAAGCGACCAAAGTTTCTTTTAGCACTACATAGTTTTTATAATAACTTTCTATAATCTTGATTTTTTTCTTTCCACTATTCACTTCTATATAGCCATCTTGGTTAGTCCACCGCATATATAATGTATCTATATGTATCTGCACATCTTCTGCAGCTATATCTATAACTCTCTCCTGTCCCAATACTTTCTTATAATATATCTTTTCTCCATCAATCGTTATTTTGTTGAGATAAGGATATATTTTAACTACATAGTAGACTAATATAGAAGCCGTCACTACTCCACTTGCTATAGCACTCTCGATATTACTCACCCCGATATCGCCTTTCTTTGCTTTTAATATTAAGATTATAAATAAAATATTTATCATTAAAAGCACCATAGTAACGATACTAATCTTGACTAACGAAGATCGTCTAAAACACGATTTAAATATTTTTTCCATATTTTTAAAAAGAGTATATAAAAAAACCCTCAGTAGTCACCTACTGAAGATTTTAATTGTTCTATTTCTACTATGAACTAGTTCGCTTCTTTACTAATAAACTGAATACGCATTAATCGCAACTCTTCAGTATCATAATCTCCGTCAAACTCAGTCATCGCAGCCTTAATATTATCTGTCTCTGATTCCATAAAGTAATCATAGATTTCTTCTTGCTGATCTTCGTCTAAGACATCATCTATCCAATATGATATATTCAACTTCGTACCAGAATATACGATCTGCTCCATCTCTTTTAGCAGACCATCCATATCTAATCCTTTAGCACTCGCTATATCCGATAAAGATAACTTTCTATCTACATTCTGAATAATATAAAGTTTTAATGCGGAATTAGCACCTGTAGATTTAACAACTAAATCATCAGGTCTGATGATATCATTATCTTCTACATACTTACTAATCACATCTACGAACTCCTTACCATATTTCTTAGCCTTACCTTCACTTACTCCTATAATATTAGACATCTCCTCTAGAGTAACTGGATACTTAAGCCCCATCTCCTCTAATGAAGGGTCTTGGAATACTACGAATGGAGGTACACCATATTTCTTCGCTACTTTCTTACGCAGATCTTTTAGGATACCGATCAGAGCCTCGTCTATCACTAGACTAGCTTTACTAGCGATCACATCCAAATCATTTTCAGCATCAGAATATTCGTGATCTTCAGTCATCATAAATGACTTAGGATTATCTATAAACTGTAGCCCAGCTTCTGTCAGTTTTAACACTCCATAAGCTTCAATATCTTTGCGCAATAAGTCTGCTACTAATACTTGTCTAATAAGAGCTATCCAGTACTTCTCATCGTGATCCTTACCACAACCGAAAAAGTCTAATGTATCTGTCTTATTTACTTTTAACAATGCATTGATTTTCCCAAGTAGAGTGAATACTATTTCTTTCGTCTTATAAGATTGTTTCGTGTCTCTAATTACTTTCAATAATTGAACTACACTATCTTTAGCTTCTACTTTAGTCTTAGGATTACGGATATTATCATCCATATCAGCCCCTTCGCCATTGACTTCGTCAAATTCTTCTCCGAAATAATGCAGGATAAATTTTCTTCTAGACATCGATGTTTCAGCATACGCTACTACTTCTTGTAATAATGCATACCCTATCTCTTGCTCAGCGACAGGCTTACCAGCCATAAACTTCTCAAGCTTCTCTATATCTTTATATGAGTAATAGGCTAGACAGTGTCCTTCACCTCCATCACGTCCAGCTCTACCCGTCTCTTGATAATAACTTTCTAATGATTTAGGAATATCATGGTGTATTACATAGCGTACATCTGGCTTATCTATCCCCATACCGAATGCGATAGTAGCTACTACTACATCTACATCCTCCATTAAGAACATATCTTGATGTTTAGCACGGGTCTTGGCATCTAGTCCTGCGTGATAAGGCACAGCACTGATCCCATTTACCTGAAGTACATTTGCGATTTCTTCTACTTTCTTTCTACTTAGACAGTAGATCACTCCTGATTTTCCTTGGTGTTGTTTAATAAAGCGAATAATATCCGTCTCTACATTTTTCGTTTTAGGACGTATCTCATAGAATAAGTTAGGTCTATTAAACGATGCTTTGAAGGTATTCGCGTTTGGAATTTCTAAGTTTTTTAAGATATCCTCTTGTACTTTAGGAGTGGCTGTTGCAGTCAGTCCTATAATAGGTATATCACCAAGACTTCTAATAATGTTGCGCAGATTTCTATACTCTGGTCTAAAGTCATGTCCCCATTCAGAAATACAATGGGCCTCGTCAATAGCTACAAAAGATAATTTTTCCCCTTGTAAAAAGCTAACATACTCTTCCTTAGTTAAAGATTCAGGTGCTACGTATAGCAACTTTGTAATCCCACTTTTAATGTCTTCCTTTACCTGAGCTATCTCAGTCTTCGTAAGAGATGAATTAAGCACATGAGCCACACCATGCTCTGAAGATAAACTTCTAATAGCATCTACTTGATTCTTCATCAAAGCAATTAACGGTGAAACAACAATAGCAGTTCCCTCTAACACCAATGCAGGTAATTGATAACAAAGAGACTTCCCTCCTCCAGTCGGCATAATCACAAAAGTATTGTGTCCAGAAATAATACTTTTGACCACATCTTCCTGAAGACCTTTGAATTGAGAAAATCCAAAAAATCTCTTTAACTCTTTGTGCAAGTCAATTTCAGTTGATTTCATTATTTTTGTATGGTATTTTACATAAATTTGCAGTACCTAAAGGTACAAAATTTCTTTAGTTCAATCATAATATTTAACATTCGCTCATTTTGAATACATCAATTAACATATTAAACACCGCCAAGAATACTTTACTTTCTGAGAGTGAAAGCATTAAAAAACTAATCGATTATCTAACGGACGATTTTGAAAAAACTGTTAAAGCGATTTTCAACTGCAAGGGGCGAATAATTGTGACAGGAATAGGCAAAAGTTCACTAATTGGAGCGAAAATAGTAGCAACATTCAATTCTACTGGAACGCCATCTATCCATATGCATGCTGCAGAGGCAATGCATGGAGATCTAGGTCTAATCCAACCAGGAGACTGTATCATCTGTATCTCTAATAGTGGTAATAGCCCAGAAATAAAAGTATTAGCACCTATCCTTAAAAGACACAACAATACGCTTATTGCTATCACAGCTAATGAGAACTCGTTTTTAGCAAAAAGTGCTGACTATATCCTATTATCTAAAATAGACCATGAGGCAGAACAGAATAATCTAGCACCTATGAACAGTACTACTGCTCAGCTAGTTTTAGGAGATGCCTTAGCAGCTTGTCTTATAGAATTGAGAAACTTCACTGCAGAAGACTTCGCAATGTACCATCCAGGTGGAGCATTAGGTAAAAAATTGTTACTTTTGGTGCAAAACATACTAAAAAGCGAAAACAAACCTGCGGTATCTCCAGACTCTTCTATCCAAGAAGTAATCGTAGAGATATCAGAGAAACGCTTAGGAGTAACTGCAGTAGTAGATAATGAGCAAATCATAGGAATCATAACAGATGGAGACTTGCGCCGTATGCTACAAAAAAGTAGTAATCTAAACGATTATAAGGCAAAAGACATTATGTCTATCAACCCTAAATCAATAGAGAGTTCTGAGCACGTATCTAAGGCACTGTCTATATTAGAGGACAACTCTATCACGCAATTACTAGTGACACAAAACAACAAATACGTAGGCGTAATCCACCTACATGATATATTAAAAGAAGGGATCGTATAAATATGGCAAACTCAGATAAATCAAAAAAGGAAATGTCTTTCTTAGACCACTTAGAAGAACTAAGATGGTTATTAGTTAGATCTTCAGCATTTATACTAGGAGGAGGGGCAGTCGCTTTTATTTTTAGTGATTTTATTTTTGACAAAATCATCTTCGCACCAAAAAGAAGTGATTTCGTTACCTATCAATTCTTTTGTAAAATAGCACAACGTTTTGATTTCGATAGAAGTTTTTGTTTACAAGACTTACCCTTCGAGATTCAGAATAGAACGATGGATGGACAGTTCTCTGTATTAATTTGGACTTGTATTTCTGCAGGTTTTATTATTGCAGTTCCTTTCATTCTTTGGGAAATATGGAAGTTCATCAGCCCGGCACTTTATACAAAAGAAAAGAAATACGCTAAACTATTTATCGTTGTATCTTCTTTATTATTCTTTATGGGAGTAGTATTTGGATACTACGTTATCACTCCTCTATCTATTAATTTCCTTGCGAACTTACAGGTAAGTGATATCGTTAAAAACCAGATAGATATCAACTCTTATATAGGTCTTGTAAAAACGACATCTATAGCATGTGGTTTAGTATTCGAATTACCGATTATTATTTACTTCCTATCTGTGTTAGATTTAGTTACACCACAGTTCTTAAGAGACTATAGAAAGTACGCTATCGTATTAATATTAATAATCGCTGCTGTAATAACTCCACCAGATGTAGTGAGCCAGATTATAGTATCTATTCCATTACTTATTCTATACGAAGTGAGTATCTACATCTCTCTCTTCGTACACAAAAAGAATAAGAAGATAGAAGCGAGTAAAACAAAACAAATTGACTAATCTCATATTTTAAAATCATGAAATTAAGAGCTGATAATTTAATTAAGATGTACAAAAAACGCAAAGTCGTTAAAGGTATATCAGTAGAGGTTAATCAAGGAGAGATCGTAGGACTACTAGGACCTAATGGTGCTGGTAAAACTACATCATTCTATATGATTGTAGGATTAGTAAAACCTAACAGTGGAAATATATACTTAGACAACACGGATATAACAGACTTCCCGATGTATAAACGTGCACAACATGGTATCGGGTACTTAGCACAAGAGGCTTCTATCTTTAGAAAACTAAGTATAGAGGACAACATCCTAAGTGTACTACAACTAACGAAACTCTCTAAAAAAGAACAAGAGGCGAAAATGGAATCTCTAATAGAAGAGTTCAACTTAAACCATGTACGTACTAACCGAGGAGATGTACTATCTGGAGGAGAAAGAAGACGTACAGAAATCGCTAGAGCATTAGCTACTGATCCTAAGTTTATTCTTCTAGATGAGCCCTTCGCGGGAGTTGACCCTGTGGCAGTAGAAGATATCCAAAAAATCGTTGCGAACTTAAAAAACAAAAACATTGGTATTCTTATTACAGATCACAACGTTCAAGAGACTCTTGCTATTACAGACAAAACGTATCTTATGTTCGAAGGAGGAATCTTAAAAGCAGGTGTTCCAGAAGAGCTAGCAGAAGACGAAATGGTACGAAAAGTGTACTTAGGTCAGAATTTCGAACTACGTAAAAAGAAACTAACGTTCTAAATAAGAATCAAAAGCTACTTTTACATATTTAACAGTTAATATTTATAGTTCTTTTAATTTCTGAGATTATTGTGTTTTTTATAATTAGAAAAAACGTGAATTATCCTAAAAACACTGTACTTTTTGTGAAAGTAACATTTTGTCTCTACTCAGAAAAAACTATATTTGACACTTTAAATAGTAAAACTCTTTTTTTTGACTATTTAGAAACTATATATTTGCAAAAAAATAACAATGAAAAATATAATTGCGCTAAAACTATCACTTTTCTTCTGCACTATGCTATTGCTAGGTTCGTGTGCATCTAGAGAGAGTGTTGTATACTACCAAAACGTTGAGGATGTATTACTAAAAGAGTCTAATGATAATAAATTTGAGACTCGTTTAAGAGCAGATGATTTGCTAATGATCATTGTATCTGCAGAAGATCCTGAAGCAGCTGCTCCGTTTAACTTAGCTAATACAATGACTACAAATCCTAACAATCCTGCTGGTAGTGGTACTATGACTCAACACTTATACTTAGTAGATAGTGATGGGAATATAGAATTTCCTGTATTAGGAACTATTAAAGTAGGTGGTAAAAGCAAAAAAGAAGCTGTAGAAATACTGTCAAAACAAATAAGCCAATATATCAATAACCCTATTGTCAACATGAGAATCATGAACTACAAAGTGACAGTACAAGGGGAGGTAAATAAGCCAGGTGTACACACTATCAATAGTGAGAGACTTACATTAGCTGAAGCAATAGCATTATCTGGTGACCTAACAGTATATGGAAAAAGAGACAATATATTACTGATAAGAGAAATAGATGGAAGAAGAGTTCCTATCCGTGTAGACATGACTAAAGCGGACTTTATGGTATCTCCATACTATTATTTAAATCAAAACGATATTGTATATGTAGAGCCTAACAAAACAAGAGTAAACTCTTCTGTAGTAGGACCTAACTTAAGTTTAGGATTATCTGCATTATCACTTTTAGTAACTGTAATAGCACTTGCTACAAAATAGAAAAATGGAAAACAAATTTGACAATCAAGAAAACTCTAATATAAACATACGAGAAGAACTAGAGAAATATTTAGTTCACTGGAGATGGTTTGTATTAAGTGTTTTTATTACTGTAGCTTTAGCTTTCGTTTATTTACGTTATAGCCAGAAGATATATTCTATCAATACTTCTATCATTGTAAAAGATGAAAAAAGAGGTGGTGGAATAGCGTCTGAAATGGCAGCATTCGCTGACTTAGGGATGTTCTCTGGTGGTAAAAGTAATGTAGAAAACGAGACACAAGTACTACAATCAAGAAGTCTTGCAGAAAGAACAGTTAGAAGATTACAATTAAATATAGCTTTAATCAATAACGATAGATTTGTAAAAAAGGATTTATATGGTAATAGTCCTGTTTCTATCAACTTTGTAGAGCGTGTTTTTGACTTTGATGATATCGAGTATTCATTTATTGTTAAAGATAGAACTGAATCGTCTTTCTTGTTATTAAATGATGAGGAAGAAGAATTAGGTACTTTTAAATATGATGAACCTATTTCTACTATATTAGGTAAACTTATCGTAACTAAGAATGCTCCTAAAAAAACAGGAACACTAGATGCTCTTAAAAAAGAAGGTGGTGAAGAAACTGTAAATGAAATACTAGTACAAGTAAAACCTGTCCAAAAAGTCGTTGATTATTACGTAAAAGAGGTAAAAATAGCTCCTACTGATAAGTTCTCTACTGTGCTTGAATTATCATTGTTAAACGCTACGCCAGCGAAAGCAAAAGATTATTTAAACACATTGATTACTTTGTACAATGATGGTGCTATAGCTGATAAACGTTTTATCTCAGAGAAAACTTCAGAGTTCATCGACTCTCGTCTAGTCCTGATTACTGATGAACTAGGTGATGTAGAAAAGAACGTAGAGGGATATAAAGCTAGAAATAGCATTACTGATATTCCTACAGAATTAAAAATTCACTTAGAGAATGCTAATGTTTATGAAAAACAAATCATTAGTAATGAAACCGAATTAAAAGTTATCTCTTCTCTAATAGAGTTCTTAAAAAGCAGCAAACCAAACGAATTACTTCCTGGTAATATAGTATCGACAGATGTTAGCTCTAACAGCTTAATTGATCAATATAATAAATTAGTATTAGAAAGAAATAAGTTAAGTACTAGTACAACTAAGCTTAACCCGGCTATCGTTAAATTAGACGATCAAATCAACTCTATGAAAGCTTCTGTATTAGAAAGCCTTCTAAGAGCCGAGAGCAATCTAAAAATTACACGTAGAGAGTTAGCGTCTAAAGAATCTGAATTAAAATCTAAACTATCTCTTGTACCAAAACA
Organism: Myroides sp. C4067; assembly: GCF_038039665.1. NCBI lineage: Bacteria > Pseudomonadati > Bacteroidota > Flavobacteriia > Flavobacteriales > Flavobacteriaceae > Myroides > Myroides sp. C4067. Next base: position 131,853 of record NZ_JBBPHJ010000009.1, on the reverse strand, counting down.
AGAAAGAGAGTTCAGAATCATCGATAGACAGCAAAAGGTAAAAGAGGCTATCTACTTATACTTATTCCAAAAAAGAGAGGAAACTGCAATCGCTTTAGCAGCAACAGAACAAAATGCTAAAATAATCGATGTAGCTAAGAGTAGTGATAAACCAGTAGCTCCTAAAAAAGCAATTATCTTATTAGCCGCTCTTATCATGGGAGGATTAATACCATTTGCTTTAATCTACTTACGTAGCTTATTAGATACTAAGGTTAAGACTAGATTAGACATTGAAGAAAATACTCAAGTTCCATTCTTAGGTGATATACCACACTCTAACGATAATTCCAAAATCGTTAATATTGCGAGTAGAACGAGTACTGCTGAAGCTCTTCGTATCGTTAGAACGAACCTTGAGTTTATGCTAAGTGATGTACAGGAAGGTAATGCTAAGATGATATTCTTAACTTCTACATTCCCTAAAGAAGGTAAAACATTTACATCTGTAAATATTGCAGCTACAATTGCATTATCAGGTAAACGAACTCTTCTTATCGGATTAGATATTCGTAACCCTAGATTAGATGATTATATCATGCTTCCTACTAAAGGCGTATCTGACTACTTATTAAGAAAAGAGGACGATATCAACCAGTATGTTGTAAAAATAGATGGTTACGAAAACATGTATGCTTTACCAGCAGGTACTATTCCACCTAACCCAGCAGAACTATTAATGGGAGATAGAATAGGAGATATGTTTGAGACTCTTAAAAAACAATATGACTATATCATCGTAGATACAGCTCCTGTTAGTTTAGTTACAGATACCTTGTTAATCGCGAAATATGCTGATACGTTCATCTACGTAGCGAGAGCAAACTACCTAGACAAACGTATGCTTAAATTACCTAATGACTTACACAAAGAAGGTAAACTTCCGAATATGTCAATTATCTTAAATGATACTGAGACAAACAAAGGATATGGTTATGGATACGGATATGGTTATGGATATGGCCAAGATCTAGAAGTAGACAAACGCCCTTGGTGGAAAAAACTAATAAATCTAAAATAAGAACAAAGGTCACTCTTTTATAGGGTGACCTTTTTCATTAATATGATAAAATATTATATCAAAATGTACTAAAACAGAAATATAAAAAGTCTGAATTATCAAATTCATAATTCAACTCTAAAAAGGGTATTAAGCCTAAACAATAACATACATATTTAGTATATTTGCTATATAAATTTCAAGTTTTAAACAAAATATATTTAACGATAATATTGTTTTCATTTAAAGTAAATAAAAAATGACACAAAAATCTAAAATCCTTTACACGTTTACAGACGAGGCTCCAATGTTAGCTACGTATTCGTTCTTACCTATTGTACAAGCATTTGCTAAAACAGCAAGTATAGATGTTGAAACAAGAGATATATCTTTAGCAGGACGTATTCTTGCAACTTTCCCTGAGTTCTTAAAAGAAGAGCAAAGAATCGGTGATGCATTAGCAGAATTAGGAGAATTAGCAAAGACTCCAGAAGCTAATATCATTAAACTTCCAAACATCTCTGCTTCTATTCCTCAGTTAAATGCTGCTATTAAAGAATTGCAAGCTCATGGTTATGCTGTGCCTAACTATACTGCAGATGCTAAAACTGAAGAAGAAAAAGAGATTAAAGCTAGATATGCTAAAATCTTAGGTTCTGCTGTAAACCCTGTGTTACGTGAAGGAAATTCAGATCGTAGAGCTCCTAAAGCAGTTAAAAACTATGCTAAAAAACACCCACACTCAATGGGAGCATGGTCAGCTGATTCTAAAACAAGAGTAGCTTCTATGTCTGAAGGTGATTTTTATGGTAGTGAAAAATCAGTAACTATAGCTGATAACTGTAAATATAAAATCGAATTTGTAGGTACTGATGGTGCTATTAAATTATTAAAAGATTACGCTCCTTTATTAAAAGGTGAAATCATTGACTCATCTGTACTAAACGTAAATAAATTAAAAGCGTTCGTTTCTGAATGTAAAGAAGAAGCTAAGGCAAAAGGTATCTTATTCTCTACTCACTTAAAAGCGACAATGATGAAGGTTTCTGACCCTATCATCTTCGGTGCTGTAGTAGAAGTTTACTTCAAAGAAGTATATGCTAAATATGCTACTTTATTTGCAGAATTAGGTATTATCCCAAATAATGGATTAGGTGATTTATACGCTAAATTAGCTGGACATGCTCAAGAAGCTGAAGTAAAAGCTGCTATTGATGCTGCTATTGCTAATGGTCCTGCTATCGCAATGGTGAACTCTGATAAAGGTATCACTAACTTACACGTTCCTTCTGACGTTATCGTAGATGCTTCTATGCCAGCTATGATCCGTACTTCAGGACAAATGTGGAATGCTGAAGGAAAATCACAAGATACTTTAGCTATCATTCCAGACCGTTGTTACGCTGGTGTATACCAAACTGTAATCGAAGACTGTAAAGCTAATGGTGCTTATAACCCTACTACTATGGGATCTGTTCCTAACGTAGGTCTTATGGCTCAAAAAGCGGAAGAATATGGTTCTCATGACAAAACATTCCAAGCTGACACAAATGGAGTAATCCGCGTATCTGATGATAAAGGAAATATCTTCTTCGAACAAAATGTAGAAGCTGGAGATATATTCAGAATGTGTCAAACTAAAGACGCTCCTATCCAAGACTGGGTTAAACTAGCTGTTAACCGTTCTCGTTTATCTGATACTCCTGCTATCTTCTGGTTAGATGAAAACAGAGCTCACGATAGAGAAATCATCGCTAAAGTAAATACATACTTAAAAGATCACGATACTACTGGATTAGATATCAGAATCTTAAACCCAGTAGAAGCTACTAAAGTATCTGTAGAAAGAATCCGTCAAGGTCTAGATACAATCTCTGTAACAGGAAATGTATTACGTGATTACTTAACAGATTTATTCCCAATCTTAGAAGTAGGTACTTCAGCTAAGATGTTATCTATCGTTCCATTAATGAATGGTGGTGGATTATTCGAAACTGGAGCAGGAGGTTCTGCACCTAAACATATCGAACAATTCATTGAAGAAGGATATTTACGTTGGGATTCTTTAGGAGAGTTCTTAGCATTAGGTGCTTCATTCGAACACTTAAGCCAAACTCAAAACAACCCTAAAGCAATGGTATTAGCTGAGACATTAGACGAAGCTACTGCTAAGTTCTTAGACAATGATAAATCACCTGCTCGTAGAGTTGGATCTATTGATAATCGTGGTTCTCACTTCTACTTAGCAATGTATTGGGCTGAAGCATTAGCTAACCAATCTAAAGATGCTGAATTACAAGCTAAATTTGCTCCTATCGCAAAAGCAATGACTGAAGGTGAGGCTAAAATCAACGAAGAGTTAATCGCTTCTCAAGGTAAAGCTCAAAACATCGGTGGTTATTACCAATCAAATGTAGCTGACACAGCTAAGGCTATGCGTCCAAGTGCTACTTTAAACCAAATTATTGACACTATCTAATATAGCATCGATATACTAAAAAAGGTCATCAGTTAACTGATGACCTTTTTTTATACTCTCTTTTATTGATCTAATAAAATTTGATACTTACGCCCAATAGGCACTTCATCGCCATTCATTAAAATGACTTTACTCATAAATCGCTCTTTTATACACTCTTTATTAATAATAAAAGAACGATGTACCTGAACAAAGTTATCTCCTATTAATTCTGTTTTAAACCCTACTAGCGACCCATATACAAAGTAACTCTTACGCCTACTTTTAGTAAATATCTTGATATAATTACCTGCACTTTCAACATACATGATATCTGACATTTCTATAAAATAATCAAAGCCATCTTCTTTTATTAATACTTTTTGAAGTTCGCTCTTGCGATTATTTTCTTTTCTATCCTTACAGAATACCTTTGCTTTTTCAACTGCTTTAAGGAACTTACTAAAAGCTATTGGTTTTAATAAATAGTCGACTGCATCATTCTGATAAGATTCTAATGCAAAGTCTGAATACGCTGTTGTCACAATCGTAGTGGGTTTAATAGGTAACATTTCTAGCAACTCTAAACCTGATACTAAAGGCATATTAATATCCAAGAATAATATATCTACTTCATTACTCTGTAAAAAAGTTAGAGCTTCTTTTCCACTATAAGCATGCCCTATACATTCTAAATCATCGCATTGCTTAATATGACTTAAAAGCACCTGATGTGCAGGTTTCTCATCATCTACTATTAAACACTGGTAGGTAATTCCCATAATTCTAAAGTGGTTTTATAATAATTTTTTGATTTATTCTTTGTAAATTTATATCTCAAATGAGAGACTTCTAATCTTCTTTCTAGATTTAAAAGCCCAACTCCTGTTCCTTTTTGCAACATTTCGTCAGGCAAACAACTGTTTTCTAATTCGAACAGCAAATGATTATCTCTAGCATATCCTCTTAATTTTATAAAAGGAAATTCAGTTTGTAAAGCAAATTTTATCGCATTTTCAACCAAACTAAAATACAAAAGTGGAGGCACTTGAAACTTCTCAATATCCCCTTCATATTTTATATCTACGACTAAATCGTTTGTCCTAAACTTATAGTAATTAAAATATTCTTTTAAAAATTCTATTTCTTGATCTAAAGAAACAAACTCTCTTTTAGTTGCTTCTAATTGATATCTTAATAAATGTGATAATTGCAAAATTCGCTCAGGCGTTTCTTCTGGATTAGTTAGAGCCTCGCCATATAAGTTATTCATTGCGTTTAAAAGAAAATGTGGGTTTAACTGCATCTTGAGGAAGTCCAATTCAGCTACAGTATTTACTAAACGCTTTTCACGAACTGTAATATCATTGAATACCCATAAGTGAATAAAATAAGTACCCGATCCTAAAAACATTAAAAATATAGTATTTAGAATTTCACTCAACCAAGAATCAAATCCATCTATAAGCATATTTAATAACCCAGTACCAATTAGAACTACAATCCAATATATAGTAAATAATGGTAAGAAAATATTGTACCGTTTGGTAATCATATATCTCTTAATCAGCAAAATATTACTAATTAAAATACAACCGTATACAATAAAGAAGGAAGGCACTAACTCCTCCCAAATCTCAGTTAATGAACGATCACTTTTATCTACAGAAGCGACGAATGTAAATACACTAAGAAGTAGAATGATAACTGACACATTCCTCAACCAAAAGTTAGAATAAAATTTCCATAGTGACTTCATACAAACAAATGTAAAGAATCATTAATAATAACATTATCCTTTCATTACTATTTATTTGAAAGCCATTAAAATAATAGCTACTTCATCAGCGTTTAATTAAACAAATAGCAATAATTACTTACCTATTTTTGCATTGAAACATAATAAGATAAACGAATGATTAATCACAAAAAGTTTACCAATTATTTATTGGGACTGAGTTTCTACGTATCTACAATTCCTTTTCATGTACAGCATACGATGGCGAATGTCATAAATGAACAAGTACAAACAATATTAAAAGGAAAGGTACTAGATAAAAACTCTCCCTTAATAGGAGCTACTGTCTATATAAAAGAATTAGATCAAGCTACCACCACTAATGAGTTAGGAGAGTTTAGTATCTCTATTCCATCAGGACAGTATAACATTCTAGTATCATACTTAGGTTACACTAATCATCATGCTAATATAGACACAACTAAAGATAATACATTAAAAATCATCCTAAAATCTGATACTGCTCAATTAGACGAAGTAGTCATAATAAAAAACTCTACAAAAGCAGATATTAGAACACCAGAGATGAGTGTCAATAAATTATCTATAGAGGAAGTTAAGAAAATGCCTGTTGTACTAGGCGAAACAGATGTTTTAAAGTCTATCTTACAACTCCCTGGTGTAACAAATGCTGGTGAAGGAGCGTCAGGATTTAATGTGCGAGGCGGAAGTGCAGGACAGAACTTAGTACTTTTAGATGATGCAAATGTTTTTAGCTCTTCTCACCTATTTGGTTTCTTCTCAGTGTTTAATTCAGACGCACTTCAAGACATCAAGTTATACAAAGGAGGAATACCAGCTAGATTTGGAGGACGAGCTTCTTCTGTATTAGAAGTATTCCAAAAAAATGGTAATACTGAGGAGTTTCATGGCACAGGAGGTATAGGAGTTATCTCTAGTAGATTAATGGCAGAAGGCCCTATGCAGAAAGGAAAATCTTCCTTCTTAGTAGCAGGAAGAGCCTCGTATGCACATTTATTCCTAAAGTTAACAGACAATAAGAACTCTGCTTATTTTTATGATTTAAACACTAAATTAAACTTTGATTTAAACGAAAACAATAAACTAACCTTATCTGGTTATTTCGGACGAGATGTATTTAGTTTTAGTCAGTTATTAAAGAACACCTTTGGAAACTCAATTTTAAATCTTCAATGGCATCATTTATTCTCAGATAATCTAAGTAGTAAACTTACCACTTCATACAGTGACTATGTATATGGTCTAGATATGGAAATAACTGGCTTTAAATGGGATTCTGATATTAAAAGTTACTCATTAAAGTATGATCTAACTCATGACATCCATAGTAATCTTCAATTAAAATATGGAGTAAGTGGTCTTTACTATGATTTTTCTCCAGGAGTAATTAAGCCAACAAAACCAGACTCATCTATTATTTATAAGAAGATAGATTCTAAATACGCTTTTGAAGGAGGTGTTTATTTAGAAGCAGAACAGAGTATTGGTCAACATTTCAATTTAAACTATGGGGCTAGGTTTTCTACATTTACTAATCTAGGAAAAGAAAATATCAATCTATATCAAAACAATCAACCTGTAAGATATGACTCTGAACTAGGTTTATACAAGATGGCAGATATCATAGGGACTGAATCTTATAATAGAGGTAAGAGTATTCAAAACTACAATAATTTTGAACCACGCTTCGGCATTGCTTATATTATTAATGATGATCAATCTATTAAAGCTAGTTATAATAGAATGGCTCAGTATCTTCATTTAATGTCTAATACGGCAGCACCAACTCCATTAGATATCTGGACACCAAGTAGTAAATATATCAAGCCAGAACTCGTTGATCAAGTTGCATTAGGATACTTCAGAAACTTTAAAGAAGGAAAATATAGTTTAGAAACAGAGGTTTACTATAAAAAAGGAGATAACAGAGTAGATTATATAGATGGTGCACAACTGATAGGTAATGATGCTTTAGAACGCGTAATACTTAGTGGTGAATCTAGAGCATACGGACTAGAGCTATTGGTGCGTAAGAATCTAGGTAGACTTACAGGATGGGTATCCTACACCTTAGCAAAATCAGAGCAGAGAACACCTGGTAGAACACCAGATGAGCCAGGAATAAATAATGGTCAATGGTATAGAACTGCTTATGATAAAACACATGACTTTTCTGTTACGGCTATGTACCAATTAAACAAGAAGTGGGATCTTAGCGCTAGCTTTACCTTACAATCAGGACGTCCTACATCTTATCCTGAAGGAAGATATGACTATTTAGGTCAGAGTGTTCCTAATTTTGGAAAAAGAGGTGCTTACAGCCTACCTGCTTATCATCACTTAGACGTATCAGCAACTTATACCCCTACAAAAAACACAAGTAGAAAGTGGCAAAGTGAATGGGTATTCGGCATATACAATCTTTATGGAAGAGCCAATGCCGCTTCTATATCATTCCGTGAACACAAAGATCACAGAGGACAGAATGAAGCTGTTAAAATGTCTATTTTCGGAATGGTTCCAAGTGTAACCTATAACTTTAAATTCTAATCAAATGAATATTCTCAAATATATAAGTATACTCTCTATTCTATTATACCTTACTTCTTGTGAGCATGTAATAGATATAGACTTACCAACAGCACCTCCAAGATTAGTTGTTGAAGGTAATCTCGATTTTGATGCAGAGAACAAACAAGATACCCTAAGTATCAATCTATCTTTGACTACAGATTTTTATAATCCACAAGCACCTAAAGTCCATAATGCAACAGTATGGGTAGAAGACGAAAAAGGAACTAAACATCAGTTCAAAGAACTCAATAAGACTGGAAGATATATCTCTACTTCTATTAAAAAAGACTTTGTGAAAAATAAATATAAATTACACATAGAGTATGATAATGATATTTATGAAGCAACCGAAAGGTTGGTTGAAACTCCTAAAATAGAAAGGTTAGAACAAAGAAGAGAAAAGTTCTTTAATGATTACTATTATACGATTAGAATTTACTTTCAAGATACAGATAAAGGTGATAATAAATTAAATTATTATTACACTAATTTACTTTGGGAAAATAAAAGGCCTGCCTTAAGTGTTCGTTCTAACGAGTTCTCTAAAGGTAAACTAATAGAAGACATATCAACAGACAAAGATTATGAACCTGGTGACAAGATACAAATAGATCTACATCAAATCTCTAGAAACTATTATGATTATATGTGGCTTATAACTGATGCTTTAAACAATGGAGGAGGTCCTTTTCAGACACCTATTTCTAAAATAAAGGGGAATGTCAAAAACCTTACTACACCTGATAAAGAAGCACTAGGATACTTTAGAGTAACTGAGAAGCAAACTATATATCACACTATTTTTGAACAACCTAAACCGTAAATAAAAAAGCCATCATGTGATGGCTTTTTCTATTTTGATAATAACTCTTTAGCATGAACTAAAGCAGAATCACTAATATCTTTCCCTGATAACATCTGTGCTATCTCTTTCACTCTACTCTCATAATCTAATAATGTCAATTGTGAAGTAGTCGTTTCGTCATCAGATGTTTTGTACACTTTATAATGTTGCTTCCCTTTTGCTGCTATCTGAGGTAAATGCGTAATAGCAAACACCTGTATATGAGTACTCATATCTTTCATAATCACTCCCATCTTATCAGCTACTTCTCCAGAAACCCCAGTATCTATCTCATCAAAGATAATAGTAGGCAAATTAGAATACCTAGCTAATATTGCTTTTATCGCTAACATAATTCTAGACAATTCTCCTCCTGAAGCAACTTTCTTTAGCACACCGAAATCCATTCCTTTATTAGCAGAAAACAACAGTTGTAACTCATCTTTCCCATTAGCTAAAAAATTCTTGGATACAGTGAAGTTAAACTTGAAGTTGGCATTAGGTATTCCTACTAATGACAATATCTCTAATAGTTGTTTGACTAAAACAGGAACAGCCTTTATTCTCGATTCTGAGAGCTTATCTCCTACTTCGTGTAAAACAACACTTAACTTATCAATTTCTCTTTCTAATGAGCTTATTTTATCGTCTATTCCACTAGCTAGATCTACTTTCTCTTCCAGTTCACTTCTAATAGCTAATAATTCTTCTACGGTAGCTACTTGATGTTTTCTCTGTAGATTATATAATAATTGTAAGCGATCATTAATTAAATCTAATTGTTCAGGATCTGCAGACACATTATCTAATTGACGTTCTATCTCATCAGACAGATCTTTCAACTCTATTTCTACACTACTAATACGAGTATATAACTCTTCATAATCATTAGAAATAGTACTTGTTTTCTGTAATAATTGCTTTACCTCCTTTAATCTATAAACTGCTCCTACTTCATCGTCTGTCAAAAGATTAATTGATTGTCCGAAGCTTTCTCTTACAAACTCAACATTATTCAGTTTTTCGTACTCTTGCTCTAATTCTTGTTGATTTAATCCATCTAGATTTCCTTGCACTAACTCTTCTAGAAGAAAGGCATTATAATCTTGTTCTTTAATTAAATCAGCCTGTTGTTGTTGTAAACTTCTTAATTGTGCTTGAGCTCTCTTATATAATACTAAATGTCCTTTATACTCTTCCAGAATAGTAATATTACTTGCAACTGCATCAACAATTTGCATTTGGTAATTTTCATCAGACAATTCCATTGTTTGATGTTGGGAATGTATATCTATTAAGTGCTCTGTTAATCGTTGCAAATCAGACAAATTAACAGGGCTATCATTTACAAAGGCTCTAGATTTACCAGAAGGAGAAATCTCCCTTCTTATAATCGTCACATCTTCATATTCTAATTCTAACTCATTGAATAAATCCTTCAATCCATATTTACCAATACTAAAATGACCTTCTATAACACACTTCACTTCTTTATCCTTTAGAGAAGATAAATCAGCACGTTTTCCTTGTAATAAACCTAATGCACCTAACACAATAGACTTACCAGCTCCAGTCTCTCCAGTAATAATAGAAAAACCATTAGAAAAATCTATCTCTAATGTATCAATAAGTGCAAAGTTTTTGATTGTTAATGATATAAGCATATAACTTAATTTTAGAACTAAAGACTATTCCATTTTAATCCATTTAATGGAGCTAATTTATTCAATAATTCCACTACACGTTTCTTATTTTTATCTGTCACTCCACCATATATTCCTATCAACTCATCTGTTTTAGAATCAAAGAAAACACGTGTCAGAAAAGAATTTGGTCGAGTAGAATTAAAACCTTCTAAAGCTATTAAAGCTTGCAGAATACCATCTCTTCCATCCGCTACATTATCACTCATACGATCTAATCCTAAACGGTGATATTTATATAAAGCATCTTTATAAGCCTCTCCAACTCCCGAAGCTAAATCACTAATAAAAGAATATCTTGTATTACTACCATCCCCTTGCTTCCATCCTCTATAATTTCCTTGCTGAGCAATAGAAGCTATACCATTTGCTGTTTGCAAATAAGTACTCCCTCCACCTTTACTAAACGTTTCTGCGTCCAATCCTATAATTAGATTCGCATAAAATCCTATCAAAGAAGTCAAATTAGAGTCGTATGAATTGGGATTGTAATAAAGAGATTCAAACTCAATATAATTAAAAACAATATCCTTATCGTTGAACAATAATACTTGTGTAGAATATCCAGATCCATAAACAGGTCTAGATGATTTGACCTGAAGGGTTCCAGATACTGTATTATTACCGTAAGTAGTTACATTCAGAAAGAACATACAATCTATCCTCTCCACTGGAGAAAACTTCTTAGATGTCCAACTGGTATTGTTTATAAAATCTTTAAGTGATTTCTCTAGTGATTTGAAATAAGCTTGATTACTATTTCCTACTTGGCTATGGTTAACCGTTACTATTGCATTAAGCTCCTGAGCATAACTGTTTAGAACTATAAAAAGCGAACCAAAAAGCCAAATAAGTTTATTCATAATGTTTAATTATCTTATATATAATATCCTGAGCTACTTCTTCTTTAGATTTTAATTCCTTAGGTTCTATATTAAAATCTTTATCTATAAAGGTAACCTTATTCGTTGGTTTTCCAAAACCTGCTCCTTCATCTTTTAAAGAATTTAAAACAATTAAATCTAAATTCTTCTTCTTGATTTTAGCTTTTGCGTGTTCTATCTCATTTTGAGTTTCTAGTGCAAAACCTATCAGAAACTGTTCTTTCTTTATAGCACCTAGTGAAGCTAATATATCAGGATTCTTATCCATTTCTATTATAAACTCTTCACTGTTCTTTTTAATCTTTTCAGTAGCTACTTCTTTAGGTCGATAATCTGCTACTGCAGCAGCAGCAACCACAGCGTCTACATCAGCATAATACTGATGACATGCCTCATACATCTCCATAGCAGACATAACTGAGATAACCTTTACTCGTTCATGCGCTATTTTCTGATTGCTAGGACCTGACACTAATACTACATCAGCACCTTGCTTAGCAGCCTCTAGAGCAATATCATACCCCATTTTTCCAGAAGAATGATTACCTATAAAACGCACAGGATCTATAGGTTCGTATGTAGGCCCCGCAGTTATTAATAATTTTCTTCCTTTTAGAGGCAAATTATTTAACAACACATCTTTTACAGCCTGCAAGATTGTCTCAGGTTCAGCCATACGACCTTTCCCAACTAAACCACTTGCTAGTTCACCTTCTTCAGCAGGAATGATAAGATTACCATAACTTTCTAACAAAGCTAAATTACGGTCTGTAGTAGGGTGCACATACATATCTAAGTCCATCGCAGGTGCTACCATAACAGGGCACTTAGCAGATAGATAGATTGCCATTAAGAGATTATCGCAATATCCATTAGCCATCTTCGCTAATGTATTGGCAGTCGCAGGAGCTATGACCATTAAGTCAGCCCAAAGTGCTAAATCAACATGATTATTCCATGTCCCTCCTTCACCAGCATCATTGAAGAAATTTGTATATGCTGGATTCTTTGATAAAGTAGATAAAGTATAAGGAGTTACAAATTGATGAGAAGCAGGTGTCATGATCACTTGAACCTCGGCACCTGCTTTTATAAGTAAACGTACTAAGTGTGCCGTCTTATACGCGGCAATTCCACCAGTTACACCTAGTATTATTTTTTTACCGCCTAAACTTGACATCACTAAGTATTATTTATGTTCTATTGTTCTTTGTATGAAACTTTACCTTCTAACCACTCTTCTACAGCTAATGCTTGAGCTTTAGGCAATTTTTCATAAAATTTAGATACTTCTATTTGTTCTTTATTTTCAAATACTTCATCTAAACTATCATTGTAAGTAGCGAACTCTTCCAACTTGTCAACCAACTCATTCTTGATTTCTGTGTTGATTTGGTTTGCTCTCTTAGCAATTATAGTAATAGCCTCATAAATATTTCCTGTAGGCTCTTCAATCTTACTTTTGTTATAAGTAATTGTGTTTACTGGAGCATTTGTTTTCTTTAAATCCATCTCTTTCGCTTAAGTTATTTTGAAAATTTTGCTAATTCTTCTTGTATATTTTCAAGCATACCATCTGCTTGCTTTTTGTATTTTGTTTCTGCATTAAAACGAACTAATACGTCGTACATTGACTTTGCTGTATTCAGACGTTCTTCCATTTTATAATGCACACTGTTCATTGCTAATTTATAAGCTGAATCAAACTTATAGAACAAGGCATCTTCCTTATATTTCGTACCTGGATAATCATAGATAAAGTTATCTAATGCTACGATAGCAGCATTGTAATTTCTAGTCCAATCTCCAATCGTATTTAACTGCTTTGCATTCTCATAAGTCTTTCTCTCGATCTTCTCATTCATCTCTTGCATAATTGAATTAGCTTCAAATACAAAATTAGAACCAGGATATTGATCAATAAACTTTTGTAATTTATCTATTACATCATAAGTCACTCTTTGATCTAAAGAGTACACAGGTGATAATGCGACACCAGACTTAATCTCTTTTAAAAGAGCTTCTTCACGCTTATCACTTCTTGGATATGTAGCCGCAAAGTTTTTAAAACGAAACCCTGATAATTCATAGTCTTTTGTCAAATAAGTCGCCTCAGCGAAGTTAAAAAACATATCTTCTGCTTTAGGATTCGCTCTATAAACAGTCTCTAATTGTTCATAAAGACGAATAGCATTTCTATATTTTCCCTTCTCAAAAAACTGATTTGCTACCTCCTTTTTATATTCGTAATCTTCTGACTTCAAAGCCTTTTGCATCGGACCGCAGCTCGCTATTGAAAGCACAAGAATAGATAAACCTATATATTTTTTCATAAATGTTTTTCGTTGTTTTTGACAAAAGCAATTCCAAGATAGTCCTGTAAAAGCAAATGCAAATTTAAATTAATAATTGCATTATACAAAAAGCTTTTTATATTAAAAAGAAAAGATGTCTAAAATGACATCTTTTCATATAAATCATTATTCCTTAAACGATTAAACCACTGGGTTATTATTCGCTTGTTGGTTAAAATTTTTAATATCATTATCAAATAAATATAAACCTCCTTTATCATCTCCAATAAGGTTTATCTTATCAAGAATTGTACGTGCTGTAGCTTCTTCTTCTATTTGTTCTGACACATACCACTGTAAGAAATTATGAGTTGCATAATCTCTCTCTTCTAAAGCTATATGTACTAATTCATTAATGCTTTTTGAAACAAACACCTCATGATCAAACAATTGCTTAAACAACGCTTTAAATGAAGTATGGTCTAACTCTGGCTTTGTCACAGCAGGGATAACAGCTTGTCCTCCTCTTTGGTTTACATATTTAACTAATTTAAGCATATGTTGACGTTCTTCATCTGATTGTGCGAACATAAAAGTAGCAATCCCTTCGAATCCTTGAATCTCTGCCCAAGAAGCCATCTCTAAATAAATCTGAGAAGAATCCCCCTCTATTTTAATCTGCTCATTAAGTGCTTTTTCTAATTTTTCTGATAACATAACTTTCTTTTTTTAATTCAGTATTTTAATTTCTTTTTCGATTCTTGAAGCTAAGTCTGTATCTACATTAACCAATGGCAAACGAAGCGTATTTTGCATCACTCCTTCTAACTTTAATATCTCTTTGATTCCAGCAGGGTTTCCTTGTTCAAAGATCATATCGATAATAGGCATTAATTCATATTGTAATTTAAATGCCTCTTTGATATCTCCTTTTAATCCTAGGCGAATCATATCTGTAAACTTTTGAGGAACACCTTGTCCTATTACTGAAATAACTCCAGCTCCTCCTGCTAACACCAAAGGCAATGCGATCGCATCATCTCCTGATATTACTAAAAAGTCTTTGCGAGTACTTTGACGGATTAACTCCATCCCTTGTACCATACTTCCCGCTGCCTCTTTTATACCAATGATATTCTTAAACTCATTCGCTAAACGAACTACAGTCCCTACTGCCATATTACTTCCTGTTCTACCAGGTACATTGTATAAAATAATAGGTAATGGACTATTCTCAGCAATCATTTTGAAGTGCTGATAAATTCCTTCTTGTGTAGGTTTATTATAATAAGGTGATACTGATAATATAGCATCAAACCCTTCTAAGTTCTCCTGTGTTAATTCATCTAATACAGCATGTGTATTATTTCCTCCTACTCCTAATACTAATGGCAATCTTTTCTTATTAGCCTTTATTACGGTACGTTTGACTAACTGTTTTTCTTCCTTACTAAGAGTCGCTGACTCCCCAGTAGTTCCTAATACTACTAGATACTCTACCCCTCCTGCTATTGTAAATTCTACCAAATTCTGTAATGCTTCTACATCTACAGAAAAATCGCTGTTAAATGGCGTTACTAATGCCACTCCCGTACCAATAAGTGATTGCATAGTTCTTCTAATTATTAATTTTTAAAAACGTTAATATATTTAAATAAATTGTCTACAAAATTATCTACATCTAATCGCTCTAAAGCTAAACTAAAATGATTCAATTGTGTATTTTCTGAGGAAACTCCCACTTTAAAAATAGCATTTGACTTCGACGTCACCCATAATAAAGGCAAAGTCGGATTCGTATAATAACTAATCAACAAATCACATTTCTTTTCAATAAACTCAAGGACTTCTTTATTCTCTATACATCCTGTTAATGTGAACTCACTCATCCCAAACAGGTGCTCCTCATTATTCTTCTTGCTATCTTTTGCATAAACCAAGAAATGTATTTTTGAACTTGCTATTCCTCTTTTTTCTAAACTTTTAATCAAATCTGGAATAACCTTAGCTTCTGCTTTATCTACTACAATACCGATTTCTTTAAAATCATATTTAAAATCGACCGGTACTGCTTTTAATGTTGACTTATCTACTACTTTTTGAAGTGATCTTTTCTTTAAAGTATTAAACCACATATAAGTTACTGTTTTTGTAAAGATAAACAAATAGCTAATTAGGTAATACTACATTTAACATCGAATTATTGAATTAACGCAATAAACTCCGCTTCTGTTAATATTTTAATACCTAGTTTATTTGCTTTTTCTAGCTTAGATGGTCCCATTTTATCTCCTGCCACGACATAATTAGTCTTAGAGGTAATAGAACTTCCTACTTTTCCTCCATGATCTTCGATAGCTTGTTTAATCTCATCGCGAGACATTTGTTCAAACACTCCAGATACCACTAATGTCTGTCCTAGAAGAACATCTGACACTACCGTAGACTCCTTTTCTTCTAACACAAATTGCACGCCATATCCCTTTAGTCTAGCAATTATTTCTTTATTAATATCACTACTAAAGAAGTCTATTACACTTTGTGCTATTCTTTCACCAATTTCATCTACTGTTATCAACTCCATTAACGGAGCTTCTGCCAGAGCATCTATTGTCTTATAATGATTTGCTAACTTTTTAGCCACAGTCTCTCCTACATAACGGATCCCTAATGCGTATAATACACGTTCAAAAGGAACCTGTTTAGAAGCTTCTATACCTTTTATCAGATTATCTGCAGACTTCTCTCCCATGCGTTCTAAACCTAGAACATCTTCTTTCTTTAACTCGTATAAGTCAGCGTAATTCTCTACTAATTCATTTTTGTACAACAGTACTACAGTTTCTTCTCCCAGCCCCTCTATATCCATCGCCTTACGAGAGATAAAGTGCTGTATCCTACCCGCTATTTGAGGTGGACATCCATACACATTTGAACAATAGTGTTGTGCCTCCCCGACACTTCTCTTTAACTTAGTACCACATTCAGGGCATTCCTTAATGTATACTGTACGTTCAGAGTCAGCTGGTCTAGCCTCTAAATTCACACCTACTATTTTCGGGATAATCTCTCCTCCTTTTTCCACATATACAGAGTCATTTACACGAATATCTAACTTCGCTATCTGATCTGCATTGTGTAAAGAAGCACGTTTTACTATCGTTCCTGCCAACTGTACAGGTTCCAAGTTTGCTACAGGAGTTATAGCACCTGTTCTACCTACTTGATATGATATAGAGTTTAATACAGTCTCTGCTTGTTCAGCTTTAAATTTATATGCTATAGCCCATCTCGGTGCTTTAGAAGTATACCCTAATTCATCTTGATAATGCAATGAATTGACCTTAACCACCACTCCATCTGTCTCATAAGGTAGCTCATGTCTATGAATATCCCAATAATTTATAAACTCTAATACTTCATCAATATTCTTAGCTAACTTAGAGATAGTAGGAACTTTAAATCCCCATGCTCTAGCTTTGTCTAAACTTTCATATTGTGTTGTTACCCCTAGATCACTTCCTACTATATTATAAAGTAGACAATCTAAAGGACGTTTTGCAACCTCGGCACTATCTTGTAATTTCAAACTACCAGAAGCTGTATTTCTTGGATTAGAATAAGGCGTCTCTCCGATTTCTATCAAATCTTGATTCATCTTTTCAAACCCTGCCAATGGCAATACTATCTCTCCACGAATATCAAAACTCTGAGGATAATCTCCGTTTAATCGAATAGGAACTGATCTAATTGTTCTAATATTATTAGTCACATCATCCCCTTGTACTCCATCACCTCGTGTCACTGCTCTTACCAGCACTCCATCTTCATACGTAATCGTAATAGATGCACCATCATACTTTAATTCACATGTAAACTCTACTGGCACATCACCTAATACTTTCTGTACACGTTGTTCCCAGTCTAATAAATCTTCCTTAGAATAAGAGTTATCTAAAGAATACATTCTATAACGGTGTACTATAGTATCAAAGTTCTTAGTCACCGTACCTCCTACTCTTTGTGTTGGAGAATTTATATCAAAATATTCTGGGTGAGCTAATTCTAACTTCTCTAATTCTTTTAATTTCTGATCAAAATCGAAATCTGAAATCGTTGGATTATCCAACACATAATAATTATAATTATGTTCATTTAATTCTTTGCGAAGTAAATCTAATTGTGCTTTAATATCCATTTTTTAAAACGATTACAGTTTCAACATTTCTTTAAATTGACCATATAAATGACCATCACTCAGAATAGCTCCTTGTTGGATTAAACTAAAGATTTCTTCATTGCGATTCTCTCCAAAGCTTTTTCCTCCATGTCTCACTTCCACATCTTCTGTAAACACTGCATCTGATAACCATTGCAGTCCTTCTTTACTTAAAAGATCTATATCTGATTGTTTACTCTTAATTACGATAGTCTTGATTTCTTTATCGTCGAAACCAAACAAAAATATATGGCTCTTAGAATAATGTTCTAAATATTTAGCATTCGTCAGTACTCCTTCCCAAATTAAATCTGAGAAAATATCTAACTCTTGTTCTGCTACTTCTGGCTTTTCTTCTTTTATCTTATCCCATTCATTCTTATCTATCTGCTGTGCAGCTAAGAAGTTAATAAACTCTGGGTGTAATTCTTCAAACTGCTCTTTCGTAAGCCTACTGTATTTCATAATATAAATTGCATTTGAAACAAAGATAATACCTTCATTTCAATTCGTATAATGTGATAAATTAATTCTGTACTATCTCTGCTAAAGACTTCTTCATAGACACTGCATACTTTAATGGCACATAATCTGCCTCCACAATATCCATTTCATAAAATGACAACGTTCTTACATCAAAAATGAATGTACCCACCGTCACTATTCTATCTTCATAATTTTCATAAATAGTGAATTGATAGTAATTTCCTCTTTTATTAGAACCATCATTCTTTGCATTCGGAGACACATCTACTCTCACCACTACTCCCGTACCACCATTAGCTATTACAGCCTTATTGAAGTCTTCACCTAAATAGTCTTTAGCCGCAGTAGTCTTTAACGCAGCTAATACTGTCTCAAGCCCATCTTTACTCACAGATATCTTATTCGACTCATCCATTAGCGTAACAGCTTTCTTATTGTCGATCTTAAATATCTTTTCAGTACTCTTTAGAATAGCAGGTTCTTGCTCGTATAAGTTCTGCCATGGTGTAGTTGTATCTTCTTCTTCTACCTTATTTTCATTAGTACTTTCATCTGTCACCACTGTTTCTTTCACCTCTCCTTCTGCACCAGAAGTATCTTTGTCATCCTTACAAGCAAATAAAGACACCCCAATAACAACTATACCTAAAACTCTCACTAATCTATTCATAACTACTTTTTGTTTTTAAACACTACTAAATCGACTACTTACTTCCTATAAATGAAGTATTAAGCTATTTTTCACAGCTTAGTTTTATACACTTCCAAGATACAAAAAAACACTAGTAATCAACCAACCTCCCTTACATAATTTAGCTAAATTATATAGCAAAAAAAAGGCCTTCCAAATGGAAGGCCTTTTCTATATATAATCTTTTAAGACTATTCTTGCTCAGCGATTACTTCGTAATCAACTTCAACGATTACATCACGGTGTAAACGAACGTTAGCAGTATATTTACCTAAACGTTTGATAACTCCTGAAGTGATGTATTTTCTGTCAACTTCTTGACCATTTTTAGCGAAAACCTCAGCGATATCTGCATTAGTTACAGATCCGAATAATTTTTCACCACCAGCTTTAACAGCAATCTTGATTTCTAAAGCTTTTAACGCCTCAGCGATAACTTTAGCATCAGCTACTAATTTAGCTTCTTTGTGCGCTCTTTGTTTTAAGTTCTCAGCTAATACTTTTTTAGCAGATGGAGTAGCTAATACAGCCATCCCTTGAGGGATTAAATAGTTACGTCCGTATCCTGGTTTAACAGTTACTACGTCATCTTTAAATCCTAACTTTTGAACGTCTTGTTTTAAGATAATTTCCATTGTTGATGTCCTTTTTATAAGAAGTTAGGTTTCACGAATGAAAACCAACAACTTTATGATTTGTTATTATTTTAATAAATCAGCTACGTATGGCATTAAAGCTAAGTGACGTGCTCTTTTGATCGCTACAGATACTTTTCTTTGGTATTTTAAAGAAGTTCCTGTTAAACGACGTGGTAAAATTTTACCTTGCTCGTTAACGAATTTTAATAAGAAATCAGCATCTTTATAGTCGATGTATTTGATTCCTGATTTTTTGAAACGACAATACTTTTTAGTTTTGTTTGTTTCAATGTTTAAAGGCGTTAAATATCTGATATCTCCGTCTTTTTTTCCTTTTGCAGATTGCTCTATACTTGACATAACAATTAAGCTTTTTTAGATTTTAATTTCTCTCTTCTTCTCTCAGCCCAAGATACAGCGTGTTTGTCTAAAGCTACAGTTAAGAAACGCATAACTCTTTCGTCACGTCTGAATTCAGTCTCTAAGTTGATGATGATATCAGCAGGTGCTGTGAATTGGAATAAGTGATAAAAACCACTTTTCTTGTGTTGGATTTCATAAGCTAATTTTTTTAAGCCCCAGTCCTCTTTAGCTACCATCTCAGCTCCTCTAGAAGTAAGAAATTCTTCGAATTTCACTACTGTTTCCTTTATCTGAGTTTCAGATAAAACGGGATTCAAGATGAAAACAGTTTCATAATGATTCATAAATACTAAATTTTATTTGTTACAAAATTGGGTGCAAAAATACAACTTTATACATACTATCCAAAACTAATTTCTTATTTTTTAAAAAACGGATAATAAAACATTCTCTTTGTTTCTTTATTCATTTTATATAAAGCGTAAACACTAACTCCATAATTAGCGAATGACAAACAAAGAAAAAACATTAAAACATAATTGATTCCAGCTACCTGATTAATTTTTCCTATTGTCCAGATAATAATGATAAAAGCCGACAACAACGCATAAACTATTTGATTACAAATAATATGCTTCCCTTCTTTCTTAAACTCCTCTCTATTATTGCTAATACAAACTATAAAAGGGCCTAAAACATTTCCCAAAGGAATAATAAGCCCTACTAATATTGACAAATAATACTTTCTACTTACAATTGGCTCTATCTTCTCAACAGAAATAATATCTTTAATATCTTGCCCTAAAGCACCACATAACAATTGTAAAGTCGTTCCTCGTGGTTCACTATCTCCTTTCTCGATTCGTTGAATTGTCCTAATACTAATACCTGACCTTTCACTTAACTCTTCTTGAGAAAACCCCTTTATCAATCTTAGTTCTTTCAATTTTTGACTTAATACATTCATAGCTTTCTTTATTATATTTTAAACAATTCAAAACTACATCAGATGTATAATATTTCTTATGACATAACTATGACATATCTAAGACACTTCAGTAAATCTAAGCTTTTTCACTCCCTCTTATTTATCTTTCTATTTTCTTGTCTAATAATACCTCTGCTCTCTGATACATTCCTTCTATAGATAATACATCTAAATCAGGGTGATTTCTCAACCACTTCGCATTTAACTCTACGATATCCTCTTCTAGATTATAGAAGTCATCATTCTTCAACAGATCTCTTGTAGGATTCGTACCGAAGTAATCCGACTCACAGAAAGCCTCTAATACAGTTTCGTCAATATTATTTAAAACTTCTAGTTGCTTCTTTAAAAGAGCTAAGTTTTGTGTAGCTCCTATTTTCTCTAGCCCATCAGCTATAATAGCAAAAAACTCATAATCAGCCTGAGTATTCCAAACAATCTGAGAGAAGTTTCCATTCTTATATTGAGCTAAATAATAATCAAGATAATAACTTAGGATTGCATCTGGGTGAACTGTCTCTTCCATTAATCCTCCTTCTTCTCTTACCAAGTTAATAAACGTGATATTTGAATAAACGATATCATAAGCCTCTTGACTATTAAATGAATCTTGTGATACTACAATTTTTAATTCCATACTATTATTTCTTTTTTATAACACTTCTTTTACCTTCTAAAAAGACCGCTAATAGAAATCTACATTAGCGACTACTTTCACAGAGCGATACTGTCCTATCGCTTCAAAACTTTTCAATATTTTTCGAACATTCTCTTTTGTCTTTATCAGAGGTACATTCTGAGGAATTTTAATTAAAATCACTCGTATATATTGATTGCGTATCCTATTAATTGCAGGCTCTTCTGGCCCTAAAACAGGTACACCTAGTTGCTCCTTCAGGTTGTTATACAACCAAAATGAAGCCTCTTTTAACTTCTCGAACTCTTTATGCCTTAGTGTCAGCTTAACTAATCTATAAAAAGGAGGGTACTTAAAGTTATATCGCTCATACATCTGCTCTTTATACATTCCCATATAATCATAGTGAGTCACTTGCTGTATGATATTGTGATACGGATTAAATGTCTGAATGATCACTTTACCCTTTTTATCCTTTCTCCCTGCCCTACCTGCTACCTGCGTCATCATCTGATATGCCCGCTCATGCGCTCTAAAGTCAGGGTGATACAGACTGTTGTCCGCATTCATTATTCCGACCAAATTCACATTATCAAAATCAAATCCCTTCGCCAACATCTGCGTTCCTACTAAAATATCGATTTGTCTCGCTTGAAAGGACTCTACTAATTTCTCAAAGCCATACTTCCCTCTAGTTGTATCTTGATCCATACGCGCAATACGCTTATTCGGAAATAACTCTTTTAATTCTTCCTCTACTTGCTCTGTACCAAATCCTTTTGTATTCAGATCCACACTGTGGCATCTAAAACACTGTTTGGGCATCGGTAACGTAAAACCACAATAGTGACACCTCAACTCATTTTTATACTTGTGATATGTCAAACTCACATCACAATGAGGACATTCTGGTACAGCTCCACAAGTCATACACTCTACGACAGGAGAGAAACCTCTTCGGTTCTGAAACAGAATGACCTGTTCTTCTAACGACAACGCCATATTTATCTCATCGATCAACTGATCTGAGAAATGTCCTGTCATCTGTTTGCGTTTATATTTATCTTTTACATCTACCAAAACAATCTCTGGCAAGACTACATTTGTGTAACGCTTCTTTAACTCCACTAGACCATACTTGCCTTGTGTAGCGTTGTAATACGTTTCTAAGCTCGGTGTTGCAGATCCTAAGGCTACTTTAGCATTGTGCTGTTTTGCCAATACGATAGCTGCATCCCTTCCATGATATCGAGGAGCTGGATCGTGCTGTTTATAGTTTCCTTCTTGTTCTTCATCTACCACTATTAATTGTAAATCCTGAAAAGGCAAGAAGACAGATAACCTTGTACCGATAACCACTTTTGCTTTTTCAGACTTATTCAATACCTGATCCCAGACTTCTAATCGTTCATTGTGTGAATACTTTGAGTTATACACCGCTACTTCATTTCCAAAATAGCTAGTCAACCTCATCACTAATTGTGTTGTAAGCCCTATCTCCGGCAACAGAAATAATACCTGTCCTTCATTTGCCAAGTATTTCTCTATAAGTTTGATATATACTTCTGTTTTACCAGACGCAGTTACACCGTGTAGTAAGACGACATCCTTCGTTTCTAATGACTGCCCGATCTCCCAAAGAGCTTTACTCTGCTCATCACTTAACTCGATAATATCTTGTACTGCATCCCCGAAGATCACACGATCTTGGTTTAAGTAATAATCTTCAAATATGCCTTTATCAATAAGCGCTTTGACTACTCCAGATGTAGATTCTGATTCTTCTACTAACTGTTTGACTGTAATCGGCTTTTTGTGCACAGCCTGCAATTGAAAATATTTTAAGATCATCTCTCTTTGCTTTTCAGCACGAGAGACTACTTCCATCAAATCTGCCAAACCATTCTCAGCCAAGTATTGCTCCGCTAGTTTGACATATCTAATCTGTTTCGGCTTATACTTCTCCACCATCTCTTCTTGTAAGAATATCATCTTCTTTTCTAAAAGAGAGTTAATCACAGGGAAGACCTTCTTTCGGTTCAGTACTGCTATAATCTCTTCTACTTTAAGAATAGACTGTACTTGAAGTGCCTCATATATTAAATATTCTGCATCATCTAATTCTTCTGCTTTAATAGTACTATCCGGATTATACTGTATAAGTGTCTCACTTTCTAAAAGTAACTGTGATGGCATAGCACTCTTATACACATCCCCTATCGTACACATATAGTAGTCTGCTATCCACTTCCATAAGCTGATCTGTTTCTCAGTGACAACAGGAGTCAGATCTATAATCTCATTGATTTCTTTTGCCTCATAATACTGAGGTACTCTATTGTGTTTTTCGATTACCACAGCCGTATATACTTTAGAACGACCAAAAGGAACAGCTACGCGCATCCCTACTTGGATAAACTCGTATTCTGCCTCACTTACAGCATAAGTAAACGTAGGGTCTAAAGCTAATGGAACAATAACCTCAACAAAGTAATTCATACTAATAGTACTATTTTTTAGAAATCAATAATTACAAAGATAATCGCTTTATTTTTATCTCATCCCATCAGTACTATATTCGCTCTTATTTATCGCAAGGTTATATATATTCTGTAATATATAACATCTCATTACTTCTAGTAGATGCACGCGATACACCTCTACTCGCGTTGTCGAAGATTTCTAATCTGTAATGTATAACACCTAAATACCACATAAAAAAAGCATCACTTTTTTCACTCCCTAAAAACGACACAAAACACTACTAATCAATAACATAAATCAAAAACAAACATTTCTATCCTAATTGCCCAACAGCTCCTAACAGCAGTGTATATAAGCAGTTATAGCATTTCCTTCAACACTTCTTCAACAATACCCCAAGATTGCTCTACTAGAAGGCTTGTTTATTGAAGCGATGTTGAAGAAGTGTTGTAGAGGTGTTGAAGAAATAGAACCTATGAATAAGGATTTGCTTGATAACTATTAGGTAGCCATAATAACACGCTTCACGCTCTCTTCTCTCTCCGATTATATACCACACAAGACTTCTACCCAAAAGAAAAGGCCATTAGCGAGTGCTAATGACCTTGATATCTTTTAAAATTATTTTAGATAATCTGTCTCAGTATTATAAAACAACGGTTATAAATACTTCACTTATCTTTAATCTGCTTTTTTCCATGTCTGTGTTCTTCCTATCAGAGATAATCCGATATACCCTCTTACATCTAGCTTATCCTTCCCATTTAGTTTTACAGTACATTTATACTGTTTTCCACTCTCTGGGTCAGTGATTTTACCACCTGTATATTCACTTCCTTTTTTCTGTAAGTCTTTAATGATAACAAGCCCTTCAATAGGTTTTCCTTTCTCATCTCCTTCACAATTATCACATTTTGGGTTAGGTTTAGATGGGTTTAAAAGTTTCTTTACCTGTCCATAATATTTACCGTCTTTCTCGTAAATTTCAACAATAGACTTCTCTTTTCCTGTACTATCATCTATCGTTTTCCACTTACCTACTATACTCTGTGCATGTGCTGATAAAGACACAGCTAACACCAACACAATTGTCGTTAAAAAATTCCTCATAGTTCAGCGTTTAATTTTAAGGTTATAACCCAAATATAGCTATTTTTTTGACTTTAATTTATTTATAGCTAAATTTAATTCAAAACCTAACAATAGAATCATACAGTTAATCCACAAATAGAACATCACTACTAATAACGTCCCAATAGAGCCATATAACTCATTATATCGGGCAAATCTCAATACATATACCCCAAAGAGATAAGAGGTAAGTATGTAAAGAATAGTGGTAAATACAGACCCTATAGAGATGAAGGATACTTGCTTGGTCTGCTTGGCTCCGAACTTGTATAATATAGAAGTAGTCATCAGTACTACTAACAATAAGAATATGCTTCTAGACCACTGTATCAACATAGAATCTAGGTTAAACTTATACATCACAACCTCTAGTGTCACAAAGAATGCAACAGAGAAAATGACTAGTATCGCTAGACATACAGATAAGACTAATGCGACAAGATACTGTCTAATCAGATTGCGAGAAACAATAATGTGATACGAAGACTCAAACCCTCCTATGATCGCAAAGACTCCGTTAGTCATTAAGAATATAGATAGCAGGAATCCCGATGATAGTAACGAGCGATAACTGTTATTCATAATATCGCTCAGAATAGACTCTATCGCACCAAAGGTATTCGGAGGGACAGAACTCTCGATAAACTGCATAAAGTCTACCTGAAAATTATCTATCGGGATATAGGGAATCAAGTTCAGTATAAAAAGTGCAAACGGGAATAACGCCATAAAGAAACTGAAGGCGATAGACCCTGCCCTATAGGAGAATGCTCCTTTTATAATCCCTAAGACATATAATTCTATTAAATCATAAAGAGAATACCCTTCTAACACCTTAAAACGAATACATTTTAAAGTCCGGACTATCGTACGTATGACAGGTATTCTGTCTAATCTTTCTTCTATTTCCTGCGACATTTAATCTCTTTTCTTTTTATCAAGCTATTTTTTAGGATGTGCTATATTTCCCTTAGTCGTATCGTAACCTTTATGATCACGCTTAAAGAAAAAGCTCACCGCCATAATCAAAAATAAAGCTACTACTATTACTATTCCGATGGTCTTATAGGTATTGACTAAATGTTCTGAATCAAACATCTCAATTCCCCAAAAACCTAAAATAACATATAATGCTGTTGTTAATACTAAGGTACAAACTATAAAACCGATAATATACTTCATACGCTATAGTTTTGATAATATTTCTTTCTTTTTTTGATCGTAATCTTCTTGTGTGATAATCCCTTCTTGTAATAATAAATTTAATTTCTTTAAAACTTGAAGTCCATCATCTCCAGACTGCTCCAACACTTGATTAGAAGCGATACCCAGCTGTTTACCTAACTCTAGTCCTGCTCCCATCTGTACTCCTGCCCCTGCTAGTCCACCTTCATTAAGAGCAGCATCTCTCAGAGCCTTCAGCTTCTCTAACTCTGCATACGTCATTCCTGCTGCTTCTGCTGCTTTTACATCAGAAGTTATATTAGATACAGTAGCAATACGCTGTTGGGTCTTGGTATCGAATACCGTTCCTAACACCTTAAAGTCTGTCAATACAAGTCCTAAAGCAGCAAACTCTTCATTTAGTTTATTCTTGATCTCGGTAGAGATTATTTCTAGCTGTGCATCTATCTCTGTATAGCCAAATGAGGCTCCTGATAGATAAGTAGTGATAGCCTGAGGAATGCGTTGAATAAGGATATCTTTTAAGTCCATCGCTGTATATACATTCGCATTGCTAATAACTTCTCTATAAAGAAAGTTAATATCCTGTATCTTAAACGAGAATGTCCCATTCACTCCTAGTTCTATCGGAATATCATAATGCTTATCTACATACTTAATCGCACTAGGTGTACCCCAAGACTGATTAATAATCTGAGATTGTCTAAAGAAGAACACTTTTAACTTATGCTCACTTTCAAAATTCTGACGAATATTAATCAACGTCGTAATAAAAGGATGGTTAGCTGTACTCAGACTAAAGGTTCCTTCTTCTAGGAGTATGTCCTGTACTTTTCCATCGTATACTAATACGCATCCTTGACTCGGTGCTACGATTAACTTAGATGCATTCTTGATCTCATCTGTTGGCGACGGAAATTGATACCATACGACATCTTGTGGTTGATCCTTCCATTCTATAACAGAAGCTAGCTGTTTCTTAAAAATATTGAATAATCCCATAGTTATATCTCTTTTCCTACTGTCTTTAGTTCATAAAGGTCTGAAGTCATCTTGATATCTCCATCCTTATTTATTATAGCAATATTAGTACTGTCTAACCTTACTAATATATAATCTCCTTCTACATCAATACTGCGGATCTCTTTCCAGTCCGTTTTCTTAGTCCATAACACACTACCATCTATCCCACTTATCTTCTGCAGTGTTATAGTCTCGTTCTCCAATACAGACATCTTGATAGCAATGATAACAGACTCTGCGTCTCCTACTAGTACACGTGCTCCATCTACATAAGTATGATTAGGAGTAAGGTCTTTAATAGAAACTATCTTCGCTTTAGATTTAGTATACGGCATCACTAAAACTTTCTTATAAGGAGACTTCTCTGTGAATATACCTGATCTACCGTAATCTTTGCTCCAGTTAAAACTTACATTGTATTGTGGAAAACCTTTTTGAGTCCAATGTTCGTATTGTATCAACTGTATTTCTTCTTCTGGAAAATCAAAACCTATACGCGTAAATTTATAGGATGTAGTCTTAACTGGATCCGTTAATTTCTTATCGTATATATTAGAGATTTTATCTATAGGTAATACAACACCTATATCTGCAAATAAGGCATATTGTTTTCCTTTATTATTCGTAACTGTCAGACATTGATCAAAAGTTCTAGATTCTATCGCTGCTACTCCTCCTGCAAACTCAGGATACTTAACAAAGAAAGATTCTGTCACATTCTCAAAAACTTTCTGAGAAGGGTTATACAAGAATAAATAGTAACTATTCACAATAAGGAATAGCTCGTCATTAGCTCCTCTATAATAATCTAATTTACTGCTATGTGTACCTGCTCCTTTTATAGATAGGTCTACTTCTAGAAGTGTTCTACTGATTTCTTCTCCTGTAGTCGCGTCTAGTAAGATGGTGTACACCTCATTTTCCTTACCTTTCTCAGCAAAGATGTCATTAAACCATCCTGTAAAAACAATGGTGTTCTTCCCTTTTGGGTCGATCATTAAGGCTGTTTCTGAATAACTAGCATTGACATATCTCACATCTCGCTTAGGAGGTGGGGTGGTGTTATACTCTGTAGTAGTAACAGGAGGTGGTGTAGAATCTGCAAATATGAATCTACTGATCTGGTAAGCGAAATAGATAAAGATAACAGCAGAGAAGCCTATAATAGCTTTTTTAGCAATCTGCACTCCTTGTTCATTATTCAGTTTACCCGTATTATAATTATGGTTAATAGTAATATCGTCATTATCTAGAAAGAACTGTGTATTACAGCTTCTACAGATATAGTGGTCTTTCTTAGTCTCATCAACCTGATTACTCCCACACTGAGGACATACTATTTTCTTTATTGTTTTTGCCATGCTTCTCTTTTACTACAATACTGCTTTAAGGCTTAAGTCCATATTGTACACTGAGTGTGTTAATGCTCCTGAGGAAACATAGTTAACTCCACATAATGCATACTCTCTAACTGTACTTTCATCGATATTACCTGAAGACTCTGTTTGACATTGATCACCTATCAATGCAACAGCCGCACGTGTCATCGCATAGTCAAAATTGTCTAACAAGATACGGTGAACATTATCACAAGCTAAGATTTGCTTCACCTCATCGATGCTTCTAGCTTCTACGATGATCTTTAGCTCTTTATTATTGTCTTTTAAATATTGGTTTGTCTTTTCAATCGCTTCTTTGATACCTCCTGCGAAATCAATATGATTATCTTTCAACATAATCATATCATAAAGAGCAAAACGGTGGTTCTCTCCTCCGGCTATCTTTACTGCCCACTTCTCTATCGCACGTATACCTGGTGTAGTCTTACGCGTATCTAATATTTTAGTACTGGTACCTTCTAATAAGTTTACGAATACACGAGTCTTCGTAGCGATAGCACTCATGCGTTGCATGGCATTAAGCATTAGTCGCTCAGCCTTTAGAATAGACTGAGAAGACCCTGAGATATATAAGACTATATCTCCTACTTCTACTTTCGCTCCATCCTGAATACACACTTCTACTTCTAGTGTAGGGTCTACATAGTTCAATACTTGTTGGGCGAACTCTACTCCTGCTATATACCCTGCTTCCTTTACTAATAGTTTAGCCTTACCTGTAGCTGTAGAAGGAATACAAGCTAATGAGCTATGGTCTCCATCTCCTACATCTTCACGTATAGCGTTCTTAATAATTATATCTAATTCTGCTTGAAATTGTGCTTCTGAAATCATATTTAAAAAAAATTTGCGATGCTAAAATAAGAAATGTTTTAGCAAATCTTATTATAGAACATCGCAAACTATGAGTTATAATGACAAGCTTATCCTATCACTACTCCTAACATTTTATAGAATTCTCTAAGGATATCAGGGTGTCCAGGCCATGCAGGAGAAGTGACTAAATTACCGTCTACCACAGCTTTATCTACTCCTACTTCTTTATAATGACCACCCGCTAAAGTGATATCTGGTCCTACTGCTGGATAAGCAGTCAGTGTTCTTCCATTTAATACACCTGCTGGAGTTAATACCTGAATACCGTGACAGATAGCCGCTACTGGTAAATTCTTTTCAAAGAAGTACTTCACAAAGTCAATTACCTTACTATTTAGACGGATATACTCTGAAGAACGCCCTCCACAGATATACAGTCCATCATAATCTGCTACATTCACTTCATCAAATGACTTATTGATTACAAAATTATGTCCTCTTAGTTCTGCATAAGTTTGATACCCTACAAAGTCGTGTACAGCAGTTGCAATCACTTCATTCTTCTTCTTTCCAGGACATACCACATCTACTTGTACTCCAATTGATAATAGTGCTTGATAAGGAACCATTACTTCATAATCTTCTACAAAGTCACCTGCTAACATTAAAACTGATTTTGCCATATTGTTTTTATTTAAGTTAATACCCTTCTAAGGTAAGCAATTATGAGTAGTCCAAAAACTGAAACTTAAAAAATAACCATAAAATAACATCTGCTCCAAATACTTTTTAGTAACTTTAAAAATCTAATTAATCCTATTTATTTTGACTATGAAAACAAAAATCGCATTACTAGCCGCTACATTCTTTACACTAATCAGCTGTAACCAAAAAGTAGCGCCAACACAAGATGTCAAAGTCTTAGATCTATATACAATAGAAGTACCTGGTACATTTGCACCGATGCAAGAATTATATCCTGATGCTGATATTCAGTATGGGAATACGTTTAAACAGATGTATTTAGTCACTACACATCAAGACAAAAATAAGACGGCAAACTTCGAAGAATATGTTAAACAATCTCTAGCTAGCTATAACAAAAGAGAGAACTATGAGATAATAGTACAAGAGGATGTCCGAATAAATGGAATCCCAGGAAAGAAATATGAAATAATGATGTCTCAGGATAAAGATATGATGTATATGATCCAAGTAATACTAAATGGTAAAAAAGCTAATTACCAATACATTACATGGACTACAGGACAGAATAAAGAAGCACAAAAAGACAATTTCTTAAACACTTTAGCTTCTTTTAAAGAACAGTAATACTTTTAACAAAGTTTAAACATTAAAAAGTGAGCAATAATGTTATTTATCGTACCTTTATAGTACTCAAAATGAGCGCTTAAAAGCGCTTAACAAATAAATAATATTATATAAAATAATTATGAAAAAATTAAACTTAGCTCTAGCTGTTTTAGCAACAAGTACTATGTTATTCTCATGTGGTGAGAAAAAAGCAGATACAACAACTACTCCAACTGAAACGCCTGCTGAAACAACAGCAGCACCAGAAGAAGTAACAGGTGTACAAATCACGTTAAATGCAGATGATCAAATGAAATTTGACCAAACTGAAATTCGTGTTCCTGTAGGAGAGAAAGTTACATTGACTTTAAAACATACTGGTAAAATGGATAAAGCAATTATGGGGCATAACTGGGTATTATTAAAACCAGGTACAGACATGACTGCTTTTGCTACTGAAGCTGCTCAAGCAACAGAAACTGACTATATTCATCCAAGTGGTTTAGAAAATGTAGTAGCACATACTAAAACTTTAGGAGGTGGACAATCTGATACTATTGAATTCACAATTACTGAAGCAGGTACTTATGACTTCTTATGTACATTCCCTGCTCACTTCGCTTTAATGCAAGGTAAATTAATTGCTGAATAGTAATATATTTTTAATGCAAATCTTTAAATGGGGTGTTTAATTAAAACATCCCATTTTTTATTACTCTATTCTAAAGTAGTTTGTACTCTACTCTTGTAAAAGAAAACATTGTCATTTAATTTCATCAATAAACCCAAATAAAAAGCACAAAAAATGTTAAATATGACACTTTTAAAGCTTTTTAGCTCAAAATTAGTAGTCATTTTTTTCTGACTGATTGTTTATTCTTATTTAAGCATGTATATTTGTATCAACAAATTAGCATATAAAATGAAAAAAATTGTATTATCGTTAGCTGTAATCGCTACGTTAACTCTTGCATCTTGTGGAAACAAAAATGCAGATAAAGCAACAACTACAACAGAACAAGAAGTAGCTGTAGAACAAGGAGACAAATATTCAGTAAACTTGACTGAGAGTAATGTAACTTGGAAAGTAGGTCACAAAGGAGGAGTTAACCCTCGTTATGGTACTTTAACTTTAAAAGCTGGTGATATCGCTATCGATGCAAATGGGTTAAACGCAGGTTCTTATACTATCGATATGAACTCTATCAAAGTTGATCGTGCTTCTGTAAGTGCTGATGAAGATATCGCTAAATTAGAAGGTCACTTAAAAAGTGCTGACTTCTTTAACGTAGAAGCTAATTCGACTGTTGATTTCAAAATCACTAATGTAGAAGATTTCGACGCTGCTAAACACACTAGTAAAATAGAAGGAGCTAATAAAGTAGTAAGTGGAAACTTAACTATCTTAGGAAAAACTGTAAACATCACTTTCCCTGCTAAAGTAACTGTAGAGAATGGTAAAGCTGTTATGGATGCTGCATTCGTAGCTGACCGTACAGAATGGGGATTAGTATTCGGTACTACTGATAAAGATTCAGGTGCTGCTCTTAACCCTGCTGACTGGGCTATTAGTCAAGATATGGAAATAGGAATTCATTTAGTAGCTGATAAAGTAACTGAATAATTTCATTCACAATATATCCTGTAAGGGCTACTCTAACGAGTAGCTCTTATTTTTTTTACCCACTTTCTAAAAGAGGAACAAGAATAAAGCCGTAACTTTGAGTTTTGCGAATAGAAAATAGATACAATGAAGCATTTTGACATTATAATTATAGGAGGTGGCCCTATAGGTATAGCCTGTGGACTAGAAGCTAAGAAGAACGGACTTTCTTATCTAATCATAGAGAAAGGATGTCTAGTTAATTCTTTATATCACTATCCTGTCAATATGCAGTTCTTCTCCTCTTCAGAACTATTAGAGCTAGACAAGATTCCCTTTATTAGTAAAGAGAACAAGCCTCGTAGAAGTGAGGCGTTAGAATACTACCGTAGAGTAGTAACAACAAATGAGCTAACAATAAACTTATTCGAAACTGTCTTAGAAGCGACTAAAAACTCAGAAGGTTTATTCGACGTTAAAACTTCTAAAGATAACTATACAGCTAAGGACATTATCGTAGCGACTGGTTTTTATGATATTCCTAATCCATTAAACATTCCAGGAGAGCAATTGCCTAAAGTTTCTCATTACTACACAGATCCTCATTATTATGCAGGTATGGATGTAGTGGTAGTTGGAGCTAGTAATTCTTCTGTAGATGCAGCCTTAGAATGCTATCGCAAAGGAGCAAAGGTCACTATGGTTGTAAGAGATAAAGAAATTAGTTCTCATGTAAAATATTGGGTAAAACCGGATATTGAAAATAGAATTAAAGAAGGAAGTATCACTGCCCTATTTAACAGTAACATCAAAGAAATAACTGATAATACAGTTATAATCAACACAAATAACGAAGAACTAGCAATAAAAAACGACTTTGTCCTTGCACTTACAGGATATCGTCCTAACTTTGCCTTTTTAAAACAATTAGGAGTTACAATATCTAATGATGCTAATCAGACTCCTACTTACAATACAGAAACTATGGAAACAAATGTGACGAACTTATATTTAGCAGGTGTAGTATGCGGTGGTTTAAACACGCACACTTGGTTTATTGAGAACTCTAGAATTCACGCTGTTACCATTCTTACCCACATCATCTCTAAGTATCGATATCGTCGATTTTAGGGCTTGCACTCCTTACACACCCCTTTAGCTACTACGTCTATATCATCTAGCTGAAAACCAGCTGGTACTTCTATTTTAGGGATAGACACTTGTGTTAAACAGATTGTCTTTTTACAATTATTACACACGAAATGTAGATGAGTATCGTGATGATTCTTTTCGTCACACCCCTGAGCACATAGCGCATAATGAGTAATATTATTAGTCGTAATACTATGAAGCAATCCTTTGCTCTCAAAAGTCTTTACGGTTCTATACAATGTCACTCGATCAGATTGTTCAAAGCTTGCCTCTATATCAGCAAGTGATACTGCACCTTTTTGTTGCTTCAAGAATTTTAGAACCAATAAACGCATTGCAGTAGGATTAATCTTTTTAGCTTTTAATTCTTGCTCTAAATTTAGGGTACTCATAATCTCTCATTTTGTGTATAAACAAAGATAAACAATGTTTGTTTATCAACTCGTTTTTACGTAATCAGATTCTATTTAACAACTCTTTAGCTTAAAAACAATCAAAACATTTTAATATAAATAAACATATATGAGTGTTGTAGTAAATAATAAAAACATATATTTATTTTTTTTACAACAATCAAACTAAAAACATAAACTCAAAGTGAATAGTAAACTTATAGGTAGTTCCCTTATTATAGCGGGTACAGCAATCGGAGGTGGAATGTTAGCCATGCCGATTATTTCGTCTGGAGTAGGATTTACAGGCATTACGATAGTAATGATCTTAATATGGTTAACGATGTGTTATACCGCTATTCTATTAGTAGAGACATATAAAGATAATAATCCTGAAGATGGGTTGAGCACGATGACTTATAAATACTTAGGTAAGGCAGGCTCTATCGTCACTGGAATAAGTATGCTAACCCTGATGTACGCTCTAGTAAGTGCTTATATCGCAGGAGGAAGTGATATCCTAAGACTGAACTTAAGTAATTGGTTAGAGACTGATATCAGTCCACAAGTGACTGCTTTTATCTTTACAATTTTATTTGGAGGTATAGTTGGTTTAGGTGCTCGAGTGGTAGATATCGCTACGAGATGGATATTTATTATCAAACTAATCTTTCTATTGATTGTTATCATTGTGATGTTTGGCTATGTCAGAATAGACAATCTCTTACAGATGCCTATAGAGAGTAAACTATTCTTCTCCTCTATTCCTGTTATTTTTACTTCATTTGGTTTTCATATTGTGGTACCAAGTATGGTAAAGTACTTAGATGGAGATATTAAGCTACTTAAAAAAGCGTTTATCTACGGTAGTCTATTACCTCTAATTGTGTATATCATCTGGCAACTATCTATCTTAGGAAGTATAGACTCTAATACTTTCTTTACAATCATAAAAGAAACACAAGGTCTAGAAGCTGTTATCATAGCTGTAAATGGTGTATCTGAGTCTAAGTGGATGAATATTCCTTTAAACATTTTCTTTGCTGCAGCTATCCTTACTTCTTTCTTAGGAGTGGCATTAGCCCTATTTGATTATGTAAAGGATTTAAGTAAAAAGAAAGCTTTTGGAAAAAACAGTGTAATTATTTACCTAATTACTTTTATACCTCCATTATTATTCGCACTTTACTATCCTAAAGGTTTTGTGATAGCACTAAGCTATGCAGCTATCTCTGTAGTGATAACCTCTTTGTTTATTCCTGTACTGATGTACATCAAAGTCAAAAAAGAAAGACAAGAGACCATATCTTTTTTACAAAAGATAGCTTTTAGCTTGATTTTTGCTTTTGGAACAAGCATCTTAGTAATACAAGTTTTAATGACAGCGGGAGTACTCCCTATTTTAGACTAATGAAACAAAAAAGAAACTCGACGAATTAAATAAATTTAAACAAAAAGAAATGCAAAAAATTATCGGAAGTATCCTTATTGTCGCAGGAACGACAATCGGAGCAGGAATGTTAGCAATGCCCATTATATCAGCAAGTGTAGGCTTTACCTTTATGGCCTTTATCTTGTTCTGTATCTGGTTTGCTATGTATTATACTGCTATACTTCTGGTGGATGTATATAAATACAACCCTCCTACAGATGGATTAAATACTTTAACAGTAAAATATCTAGGTAACTCTGGGGCTGTTGCTACAGCGCTAAGTATGCTGATACTAATGTATGCCTTAGTAAGTGCTTATATCACAGGAGGAGGTGAAATATTCAGAACTAACTTAGAGAAGTGGCTACAAGTAGAAATATCATCTCATACTTCTGCTTTTCTATTTACAGCAGTATTTGGAAGTATCATCGCATTCGGCACACGTGTTGTTGACTTTAGTAATAAAATTGTATTTACAACGAAGCTAATCTTCTTGTGTATTGTAATGGCATTATTATTACCTAAAGTAGAAATGATCCACTTACAACATTTACCTACTTCTAGTATTCCTGTATTAGCCACTATTCCTGTAATCTTTACTAGCTTTGGGTTCTATGTAGTTATTCCAACATTGGTAAAATACTTAGACGGAAATATCAAACAACTAAAGCTCGTATTTTTAATCGGAAGTATCACTCCTCTTCTATTATACTTGGTATGGGAACTTACATTCTTAGGAAACTTAGATAGCAATACCTTTACTGCTATACTACAAGAGAACTCTAAAATGGAAGGCTTATTAAAAGCAGTAAAACAAGTACACAACTCAAAAATGATTGGTATTTCTTTTACACTATTTGCTTCTGCAGCATTACTTACTTCTTTCTGGGGAGTAGCCATGGCTTTAAAGGATTATATCCAAGACTTAGGGAAAAACAAACCGCTAATCAAGAATAATATGTCGGCAATGCTATTGACCTTTATTCCTCCATTAGTATTTGCTATCTTTTATCCTGATGGATTCGTAATAGCACTAGGATACGCTTCTATTCCATTAGTAGTTCTTGCTTTAATCATGCCGATGTTAATGTTACAAAAAGCACAAAAGCAAGCAGGAGTTAAACAACCCTTTTTACAGAAACTCGCTTTCGTATTTTTATGGGGGCTTTCTCTTTTAATATTTATACTACAAGGCCTTATGGTTGCTGAAGTTATACCAGCTTACTAAACAAGAAACAGCCTTTATACAATATTAGCCGACTTAACCTAGATTAAGAAATTTCTAGATTAAGTCGGCTTTCTATTTTTAAACCACTACTCCTCAGTACCTTTGTCCTAATAAAATAACACCGTATGAAAAATATAGTTTTGATAGGAGCGTCTGGATATGTAGGTAGTGCTATATTAAACGAATTGATACATCGTCAATACAACGTTACAGCAATCGCTAGAAATACCTCAGCAATATCTAATAGCGCTTTAGTAAAAAAAGTAGCGCTAGATATAACAGATCAAAAAGAACTCGTAATGATGATAACAGGCGCAGATGTAATCATCAGTGCATTCAATGCAGGATGGTCAAATCCTAATCTTTACGAAGACTTTACAACAGGAATACAGACTATACACAATGCTGTAAAAGAAGCTAAAGTAGAGCGCTTAATTGTAATCGGTGGAGCAGGTACACTGTATATTAAACCAGGGCTACAGTTAGTAGACACAGTAGATTTTCCTGACTTTATTAAACCAGGTGCTACAGCAGTAAGAGACTATTTTGAGCAGGTATTAAGTAAAGAAAACGGTTTTATCTGGACATACTTTAGCCCTGCGATAGAAATGAACCCACAAAACCCTGGAAAGCGCACAGGACACTTTAGACTAAGTAATAATACTCCTGTCTATGATAGCGAATGTAGAAGTAGGATATCTGTAGAGGATGTAGCTGTCGCTATAGTAGATGAAGTAGAGAATGAACAGTTTAAAAACACACAATTTACAATAGGTTACTAAAATTCATAATAAGTCCCCATAAGGGAAACAACAGTTCAACAACAAAATAATAGCAATTCTTCCCTTACTAAAAAAGGCTGTAAATCTAATTGATTTACAGCCTTTTTACTTTATTATTTCGATAAGATATATCTTACTACATGTTCTGCTGAGTTCAAACCAAACAAGGCTGGCATCCAGCTATTCGTCCCAAAAAATGACTTTTTAAAGTTACTACCATCTGTCATCTTTAAGCTACTCTCATCAGGTTTTTCTGTAGAGAAGATCGCTTTTACCCCAGAAGATATTCCTTCTTTCTTTAGGCGCTTTCTGATCTGCTTCGCTAGTGGACATACATCTGTCTTACTGATATCTTTAATCACAATCTTATTCGCCATCATCTTTCCTCCTGCTCCCATCGCACTGATTACTTTTACCTTCTTGCGTTTAGCTGCCAAAATAAGGTTAATCTTAGGTGTAATACTATCAATACAATCTAATACATAATCGAAGTCCTCCGTCACAATCTCATGAGCACGTTCAGGAGAAATAAACTCTTCTATACGAATCAAGTTAAGCTCTGGGTTAATATCCATCAATCTATCTCCTACAACTTTCACTTTTGGCATACCAATCGTAGAGTGTAAAGCGGGTAACTGTCTATTGATATTCGTAATATCTACAGTATCTCCATCTACGATAGTCATATTTCCTACTCCTGCTCTAGCTAAAAACTCAGCTGCAAATGACCCAACTCCTCCTAATCCTACTACTAATACTTTCGCATCTTTTAGTTTTTGCAATCCTTCTTCCTTAAAAAGTAATTCTGCTCTTTCTTGCCAAATCGCCATTTATTCTACTTATTATATCAATCTAAGACTGATGTTATCTATTAAAAACTGTTTTATAATTCTGTTCTATGATCGCTTCTATATTCATATCTAATGCGCTTGCCACAGTATATACGTCCTCTATGGTTATCTCCTTAGCATCATCTGTTTCTAAAAACAACTGCTCTCTTGGTACTTTCAAGAAGGTACTTCTC
Organism: Myroides sp. C4067; assembly: GCF_038039665.1. Taxonomy (NCBI): domain Bacteria; kingdom Pseudomonadati; phylum Bacteroidota; class Flavobacteriia; order Flavobacteriales; family Flavobacteriaceae; genus Myroides; species Myroides sp. C4067. Next base: position 93,289 of record NZ_JBBPHJ010000009.1, on the reverse strand, counting down.
AATGCCTCGTTATAAATAAGGTGTTTGCCAAAAGACAAATAAAAACCATTCTTCCACAGACTCTCTGCTACTTGTTCTTTTTTATTAAAACCGTGTATAATCAGAGGAACCGTAATCTGTAACTCTTTCTTTATCTGTATAACTTCTTGATAAGCCGAAACGACGTGCAAAATTACTGCTTTTTTATACTTTTCTGCAAGTAGTAATTGCCTCTTAAATACTTCTATCTGTAGATTTAACGAAATATTGATCTTCTTATCTAATCCACACTCTCCTATCGCTAAACAATTTGGCTGTTGCAGCTGCTCTTCTAACAAGGCTAACTCTTCCTCTAAACGCTCTTCCTGAATATACCATGGATGTATCCCAACAGTATAGGTAGGAAGGGTATTATCCACTGTCAGAGGATACTGATTGATGATTTCTATTATCCCCTGCTGTGCTGTAATATGATGAGTGTGTACATTTATTTTCATACATACGAAGATAAAAAAAAGCCTCTAATTAGTAAACTAACTAGAGGCTTCTATATCTAAGAGATACTAGACTATTTTAATCCAGCTAAGCTGTGTTCAATAGTTGCTATTTTAGCTAAAGCATCTGCTTCTTTCTTTCTTTCATTCTCGATAACCTGAGCAGGTGCACCACCAACGAACTTCTCGTTTGATAGTTTTCCTTGTACAGATTTCAAGAATCCTTTTAAGTATTTCAACTCTTCTTCTAACTTAGCGATTTCTTCTTCTAAGTTCACACTTCCTGTTACAGGAATGAAGTACTCATTAGATTTCACGCGGTAAGATAGTGCACCACTTACTTGCTCTGTTACATACTCTATAGCAACTACGTTACCTAATTTAGAGATGATACTGTCGAAGTATGTAGATGTTTTCTCGTTGTTGATTACTTTTAAATCTATCGTTTCTTTAAACGAAATATTCTTGTCTTTTCTGATTGTACGGATACCAGCGATAACCTCAGTAGCGAATTCAAACTCTTTAATCAAGTTCTCGTCGAATGACTTCATCTCTGGCCATGCAGATACTACTAATGCATCAGCAGCTGTACGCTCATTAATATGTTGCCAAATCTCTTCTGATAAGAATGGCATAAATGGATGTAACAACTTCAAGTTCGCTTCTAATAACTCGATAGTCTTGTCAAAAGTAGCTTTGTCTATTGGCTGTTGGTATCCTGGTTTAATCATTTCTAAGAACCAAGAACAGAAGTCATCCCATACTAATTTATAGATCGTCATTAACGCATCCGAAATTCTGTATTTAGAGAAGTGATCTTCTATCTCTACTAATGCACTCTGTAACTTCGCTTCGTACCAAGCTAATGATACTTTAGCAGATTCTGGTTGTGCTAATGTCTCAGACACTTCCCATCCTTTGATTAGACGGAATGCATTCCACACCTTATTTGTGAAGGCTTTACCTTGAGCACATAACTCCTCGTCAAACATAATATCATTACCTGCAGCAGCAGATAATAATAATCCTACACGTACACCATCAGCACCGAACTTATCGATTAACCCTAGTGCATCAGGAGAGTTTCCTAATGACTTAGACATCTTACGGCGTTGTTTATCTCTTACGATACCTGTGAAGTACACATTCGTAAATGGTTTCTTACCAGTGTACTCATATCCAGACATAATCATACGTGCTACCCAGAAGAAAATAATATCTGGACCAGTCACTAAGTCATTCGTTGGATAGTAGTAGTTATACTCTTCATTCTCTGGCTGTGTGATTCCGTTAAATACAGACATTGGCCAAATCCAAGAAGAGAACCATGTATCAAGTGCATCCTCATCTTGTTTTAAATCAGCAGCAGTCAAAGCAGCATTACCTGATTTTACTTTAGCTAATTCTACAGCAGTTTCGATATTCTCAGCTACTACAAAGTCTTCTTTACCAGCTCCATAGTAGAATGCAGGTATCTGGTGTCCCCACCATAACTGACGAGAGATATTCCAATCGCGGATATTCTCTAACCAGCTTCTATAAGTATTGTTATATCTACTTGGGTATAACTTTACATCTTCTGTTTCTAATACCGCATCTAAAGCAGGCTTAGCTAACTCTTCCATCTTAAGGAACCACTGATCAGAAAGTCTTGGTTCTATAACAGCTTTTGTACGCTCAGAAGTACCTACATTGTTAATATAGTTTTCTACTTTGTCTAAAGCTCCGATAGATTCTAACTCTGCTTCTATCTCTTTACGAACTACAAAACGGTCTTTACCAGCGTAGTGTAATCCTAATTCATTCAGTGTAGCATCAGCATTAAAGATATCTATAATCTCTAAGTTATGTCTCTCCCCTAGATCCTTATCATTCACATCGTGAGCAGGAGTCACCTTAAGACATCCAGTTCCGAACTCCATATCTACATATTCGTCGAAGATGATAGGCACCACTCTATTACAGATTGGTACGATAGCCTTTTTACCTTTTAGGTGTGTATAGCGTTCATCATTAGGGTTAATACAGATAGCAGAATCTCCTAAGATAGTCTCTGGACGTGTAGTCGCAATTACTAGATAGTCATTAGATCCTTCTATTTGATATTTTAGATGGTATAACTTCCCTTGGCGCTCTTCATAGATTACTTCCTCATCAGATAAAGTAGTCTTCGCTTCAGGATCCCAGTTTACCATGCGGTACCCTCTATAGATTAATCCTTTGTTATATAGGTCAACAAATACTTTTATCACTTGCTCAGACATCTCTGGGTCCATGGTAAACTTCGTACGATCCCAATCACAAGAACAACCTAATTTCTTAAGCTGATCTAAGATTACTCCTCCGTACTCTTCTTTCCACTCCCAAGCATGTGCTAAGAACTCTTCGCGTGTTAAATCGTTTTTATTGATACCCTGCTCTCTCAATTTTGCGACGACTTTAGCTTCAGTAGCGATAGAGGCGTGATCCGTTCCAGGTACCCAACAAGCGTTAAGCCCTTTTAAACGAGCACGACGTATTAATACATCTTGAATCGTATTGTTCAACATATGTCCCATGTGTAATACACCCGTCACGTTCGGTGGTGGTATTACAATCGTGTAAGGCTCTCTGTGGTCAGGAGTTGAGTGGAAGAAATTATTCTCCATCCAGTACTCATACCATTTTTGCTCTACTTGCTTCGCGTCAAATTGTGCAGGAATTGTCATTTACTTATTAATTTTACTTGTTTTTAACATTTTTTAAAGACACATCCAAAGATAACAATACTTTAATCAAATTTTAATCTAAGCACTCTTTCTTTTTACGTACCTTTGTATTATGCAAAAATATGGATTACTATGTAATTACAAAAGATAACACATTACTTTAAATGTTTATTTTTATTTGCGAGTATTCCTAAAGTTTTTAATTTTACAAAACAACAAATAGAAAAATAATGAAAAACATTTTAGCATTATTAGTTTTGGTTTTGACAAGTGCAGTAACATTCGCACAAAAAGGACCAAAAATCGAGTTTAAAGCAGAGAACAATACTATCGATTACGGTACTGTTGTAAGAGGGAAAGATAATGGAGTTAGAACTTTTGAGTTTACTAACGTTGGTGATGAGCCATTAATCATTACAGCTGTAAGATCTACATGTGGATGTACAGTACCTTCTAAACCTGAAGAACCTATTTTACCAGGTCAAAAAAGTAAAATAGACGTACAGTATAATATGGCTCCTGGTAAAATCAGTAGAACTATCACTGTAGAATCTAATGCTGTGAACTATACTAACGGTGTAGTAGCACTACGCATCAAAGGTGAAGTTGTAAACAACTAATCAGAAAATAGACAGAAAAACAAAAGGGATTGCTCACGCGATCCCTTTTTTATTTTATACGATAAGCAATTCTTTATTTCTTAAAGAAGATATTATTAGCAATTGCTTTCTCGAAGTTCTTCACTTCTTTAATCTGTATTTTAGCATCAAAGCCCTTGATATGTTTTGTATGGTGGATATCAGATCCTACGAAGTCTATCATATCATTGTTCAACAGATAGTTTGCTGCCTCTAATACATGACTTCCATAGTATCCTGTAGTAGACAATAAGTTCATCTGAAACTTACACCCTGATTTTTTAAGCTTCTTATACATTTCTGTATTCTTGTGATAGAAGTTATAACGCTCTGGATGCGCTAAGATAATCTCATACCCATTCGATTTTAAATGGAATAGAATATCCATTAATTGTATAGGTGGATTGATATAAGACATCTCTACTAATACATAGTTATCTTTTAATGTCAATAGCTTCTCTGAATGAATGCGCTGTAAGAAGCTCTCATCCATCATATACTCAGAAGCCACTCTCAACTGAAGAGACTCTGCCTCTGTAGGTAGTACCTCTAATACCTCATCATATTTAGATAATATTCCTTCTTTAGTATTATCCCATACTAGCGGTGTAGTATGTGGAGTGGTAATCGCTTGGTCAAAGCCCATCGCTTTCATAGACTCTATAATAGTCTTTGTATCCTCTTTAGTCTGCGCCCCATCATCAATACCAAACATTAAATGAGAGTGAATATCTACATAATTATTTGGAATTAATGTTTTAAGCTCTGGTTTAGATTTAAATAATCCGAACATATCTTTATATTATTTTTTCTGATTAGGTCTACTTGTTATACTTCTTAGCGATACGCATTTCTATAGCCAAACTCACAAGAGTCAACAATACTAATGGCAAGGTCACTAATAACTTTTCGCTAGTAATATTCAATACGATATACAAAATTACACAAACTAAAGTTAACAACTGAAGTAACTTAGCTATCTTGACATTCTTTCTTATAAAAGGTAAGATTAAGAATATAGGACTACACAGTAGCACTGTATTATTACTTAACAGTTCGCCATGAAGAGAGTAAAACCCTACGACAAAGAAGAAAATACCTAACAGCCCTAAGATGACAAAATACACACTTCTAACGCCTCTCTGAGTCATTAGTCCTGCTAACACTAAAACGACAAGACTAAAGAACCACATAGAGTTCACACTTATACCTGATTTCTCCGTAGATACTTCTGGCTCAAAAACAGTCACTGTCTCAGGAACCAAAGGTTTTCCGTTGACTTTAGTCTCTGCTAACCCTTGCATAAACTTATCTGGTAAGAACAGTAAAGTAGAATGAGCATCTACCTTAGAACCGAATATTAAATTAATTCCTAGCATCTCGAAGTATCTCTTGTTCAGATACGAGTTTAAGATGGTTCTATAAGTAGCTGTATTTCCTTCTACATCTACTTTCACAGGTGTAGCTATACTACTATTAATAATATCCACTACCTTAGTAGTACAGTTCTGATCTATAAACTTATAGACATAGAACTTATTCTCTTCTTCTAAGGATTCGTTCAGTTTTTGCCATATCTCTTCTTTTTGAGTTGGCGTCAAGTCTAATGCTTGTTCATACACTGCTCTATTATCATATACATAACTCCCAATGAAGTTTCTATACGTAGAATAATCTGCGTAGTATAAAAGATCTCCCTTTACGAACTTTCCATAAAAATTAGGTGTTCTAAAATCAAACATTCCATAATTATATACCCTATCTATCCCCTCAAAAGGATCACTTACGCGTATCGCTGTATGCCCGAATAGTGAATACAACTCATCTCCCGTACCACAAGTAAGTACACTTATCTCTGCTCTATCAGAGAGTGGTCGTTCTTTAGAGAAAGCCATCTGCACTACAAAAAGGCAGAAAAGCAGATATATCATTTTCTTTGTCATCTATTCTTCTTGATTTATAACTAAGCGTTCTATTTGCTCTTTACAAAAATACTTTACTAATCTTTGATTTACAATAAAAACATACACTCTAAACTATTTATGAATAACCTTCTTGTACCACAGTTAAAACGGAGCTTCTCATCTGCTACTGCTCCTCTCATCTTCCTATCTTCTTCGCAAGAACTAAATTATATCAACACAATACCTCTATGATAACTCCGTTAAAACTAACTATAAAACGGACTCACTACGGACTCATAACGGACTCACTACGGACTCAATGCAACTAAAACCATGTTAATCTGGCTATAAGTACAATACTAGATATAACCTCTTCTATCCTTTAATTAACTTGATCCAATGTAGTCTGTTCTCTACTTATCAAATATATTAATTATCTAATAAACGTTTAGTTACCTAAATAGAGTACATCAAATAATAAAACATCTATAAAGATAAATGGCATTATCTAAAGTAATCCTTATAAACACTATAAAAATTAGTAACTTTATGATACATTTGTATCAATAAATACAAGTAAACCGTTATAGAGTTTATATAAACAAACAAATTTCAGTTATGAAAAAACACATTCCTAATGCTATCACTTTATTAAACTTACTTTCAGGATTAATTGCGTTAGTGTATGCATTTGATGATAATATACACATGGCTTTCTTATGGGTATGTATAGGAATCTTTTTTGACTATTGGGACGGCTTTGTAGCACGTATCCTTAATGTAAAAAGTGAAATGGGATTACAGTTAGACTCACTAGCCGATATGGTGACTAGTGGAGTAGTTCCAGGATTAGTAGTTTATAAAATGCTAGCTAATATTCAAGAAAACCAAGAGATCTATAACCTTACCCCTGAGACCTACTATATGGGAGTAGTTCCATACTTAGGGTTTATCATCACATTAGGAGCTGCGTATAGATTAGCCAAATTTAATATCGATACTAGACAGACTGATTCGTTTATCGGATTACCTACACCAGGTAATGCTCTATTCATCTTAAGTATCCCGATGATTATCTCTACGACTAAATCAGAAGAGATTATCTCATTATTAAGCAATCCTTACTTATTAGTAGTGATCAGTATCTTAAGTGCTATTATCATGAATGCAGAACTTCCATTGTTCTCATTAAAAATCAAGCCTAATAATCTAGGAACTTATAAACTTCAGATAGGATTTATGCTACTATCATTAGTACTACTAGCTACCCTATTATATCTAGCTATACCTATTATTATACTAGTATATATCTTACTATCTATCATCATGAACATGACAAAAAAGCAAACTGTTAACTAAAAATAAGAAACGCTATCTCTCCAGATAGCGTTTTTCATTTGGTCTATATCTAAAAAGTGTACTATTTCATCCTTATGACTATGTTGCCCCTTTTTTATACCAATTCTTTATTGAATAATTATTATTCTCATTTATACAACTATCCAAAACAGCAATAATCACAATATGAGCAATTGACTATAAAACAGTCACTTTACCTCTAAAACACTAGTCATTGGCACACTTATTGAAAACTTTATTACAAACTTTTTTTTCATACTACTTTTTTGCCCTATACACCTTACCCCCTTTGTATAGGGCTTTTTTTATTGTTTTTTTTACACCATAGAACCAAGGTTAGCATCATCATGTTTTCCTTCTTCATGAAGCGTTAACTCATCACAGAATACTATTTTCTCATTTTCTATTACAAAAGTTGCAATTACTTTTACCTTACTCACAGAGCCATCATTTCTATATACTGAAACACTGTGATTAGTAAAAACAAGATTTCCCTCTTCTGCCATATAATTAAAGGTAATAGACAGTCTCTCGGTTACCTCTTTTAATTTTTTAATATGATTACTAAAAATGGTGTAGTCTAGTCTCTTTCCATCAACACATTGGATATAATCAGTAGAAAAATAGGTAGCTATCACTTCTGGACGATACTGAGGACTCTCTAATAGATTTACAAAACAGTCTTTTATCAATTCTTTATTGGTCATATTTCATTTTTTAAATTACAAATACGAAAGTAAAACACTGTCTAAAGAAGCACGATAACAATTGTTATCAAATAAAACTTTTATAAAGACACTATACCTAAAGTGACAACTAACACATATGGAGTGTTGTCCTATAGCTAACTTCTTTATAATACTATCCATATAAAAGTCTATTCTCTCAGAATATAGCAAAGAAAAAGTATAATGTCTTACATTATCAATATTGATGAACGAGATATAACCACTTCTTGTAATTTATCTTCTTTAAAAAAAGAATATTATAATAGATGAAGTTCTCTATAATGTGTAATTATTTCATTTTTAAATAATTATTATATAAAAAATCAAATCAAAAAAGAAGAATACTAAAATACACTATTCGTAATTAAACTAAATAATCTGGCTATTCATTGTATTATTTAAAATAATTAAATAAATTTAGCAAAAAAATAACAACAATATGTTTGAAAATATAGATCCAACTATTATAACATTTTCCATTTATTTAGTGGTTGTGTTAGGAATAGGTGTAATTGCGTATTTACGCACAAAGGACTTTTCTGACTACATCTTAGGAGGACGTAGTTTTGGTCCAGTAGTAACAGCTTTATCAGCAGGAGCATCAGATATGTCTGGATGGCTACTAATGGGATTGCCAGGTGCTATTTTTGGTAAAGGTTTATCTCAGAGCTGGATTGCGATCGGTTTAATTATCGGTGCATACTACAACTGGAAGTTAGTAGCTGGTCGTCTGCGTGTACACACAGAAATCAATAATAATGCACTGACATTACCAGACTTCTTCCACAACAGATTTGGAAAAGATGGTCAATTAGTAAAAACAGTATCTGCTGTAACTATCCTAATCTTCTTCACGATATACTGTGCGTCTGGTATGGTAGCTGGTGCTAGATTATTCGAAACGCTATTCCACATGGAGTATATCAATGCGTTATATCTAGGGGCTTTAGCTACGATAGCGTATACCTTCATCGGTGGATTCTTAGCAGTAAGCTGGAGTGATACGATTCAGGCTACTTTAATGCTATTTGCGTTAATCTTGACTCCTGTGATGATTATCCTATATATGGGAGGATGGGATGCTATCACTACTTATACGAACGAAGCTGCTATTGCTACTAATATTTCGTATTCAAGTCTAACACATAATGTAAGCTTTATCGCTATTATTAGTGCTGCTGCATGGGGACTTGGGTACTTCGGACAGCCACATATCTTAGCACGCTTTATGGCTGCTGATAGCGTGAAGACAATGAAGAATGCTAGACGTATAGGAATGTCATGGATGACATTATGTCTAGGAGGAGCTGTAACGATAGGTTATCTAGGAATTAGCTACTACTATAAACATCCAGAAATAGCTAGTGTAGTAAACAAAGACAATGAAATGATCTTCATAGAGCTAATCAAACAATTATTTAACCCTTGGGTAGTAGGTGTCTTACTTTCGGCTATTCTAGCTGCAGTAATGAGTACATTAAGTGCGCAGCTATTAATGTCTTCTAGTACACTTACACAAGACTTCTACAAAGCTTACTTCAGAAGAAGTGCTAGCCAAAAAGAGCTAGTGTGGACAGGAAGGTTTGCTGTACTACTAATCTCTTTAATCGCAATCATAATCGCATACGATCCAGATAGTAAAATTCTTGCTTTGGTAGCACATGCTTGGGCTGGTTTTGGAGCTGCATTTGGTCCTGCTATCTTATTCACTCTATTCTGGAGAAAAACAACAGGTATGGGAACTTTCGCAGGAGTATTAGTAGGAGCGGTAACTGTAATCGTATGGCCTATTCTATTCGGAGATACGGTATACGAAATCATTCCAGGATTCTTATTTAGTTCGATTGCGATCTACTTAGTATCTAACTATGGAAAACAAGCGTCTACTGAAATGATAGAGAAGTTTGACACTGCTGATGCTTTATATCACAAAGAAAAGTAATTAGATAAAATATATTTATTACAACCTAAACTCTAGGTATATAACAACGATAAAAGATGTTATATACCTAGAGTTTTTTGTTTATCCCAGAATCAGCAATAGGCAGATAAACGAAAAGTAATTATACAAGATAGGTCTGAATTAGCGATTTCAGCATACTATAGTATGGTTATAGAGCTAATGAAAGAGCTATGAAGTAGAATTGCTTTGTAGTATTTGGCTAATGTTGATTCTGGGGTTATATGAACAACATAAGATTAACATTGTACAAGAAAATGTAAACCAATAACTTTGCACCTCATAAAAACGATAATACGTGTCTAGATTTAATTCACACCCTATATACAATACTCAGTTTATACTAGTATGTTTAAGTTCTTTACTATTCTCTGCTAGTTTTAATATGCTTATACCTGAGCTACCTGATTACCTATCAGGACTAGGTGGAGCAGAATACAAAGGGCTAATCATCGGTCTATTTACAATCACTGCAGGTATCTCTAGACCCTTTAGTGGTAAACTAACAGATAAGATAGGTCGTGTGCCTATCATGGCTATAGGCTCGATAGTATGTTTTGTGTGTAGCTTATTATACCCTATTCTTACTACAGTATCCGGCTTTTTATTCTTGCGATTATTACATGGATTCTCTACAGGGTTCAAGCCTACAGCTACGGCAGCTTATGTAGCTGATATCGTACCTAAAGAGCGATGGGGAGAAGCATTAGGACTACACGGCATTAGCTTTAGTACAGGTATGGCTATAGGCCCAGCCATCGGTAGTACCATAAAGATGTACACCTCTATAGACTTTCTATTCTATACTTCATCTGCTTTTGCTCTACTTTCTATCGTGATCTTAATGAACATGAAAGAGACCTTACAAGTAAAAGAAAAGTTCTCTTTTAAATTACTAAAAATATCAGGCAAGGACATCTTTGACTTAGGGGTATTCCCTGCAGCTTTTGTGACTTTTATGTCTTACATCGCTTATGGAGTTATTCTTACGCTAATCCCTGACTGGACTGGACATTTAGGCTTAGAGAATAAAGGGATTTTCTTTATGATTTTTACTATTTCTTCTCTACTAGTAAGATTTGTCGCAGGTAAAGTATCTGACAAATATGGACGTGTCTTAATCATCAATATTGGATTAGTACTTCTGATTATCTCACTAGCTATTATAGCATTCTACGAATCTACTAATGGGCTATACCTAGGTGCATTTATATACGGTATCTCTTTAGGTATCTTATCTCCAGCATTAAATGCCTGGACAATAGACTTCAGTCAACCTGATCAGAGAGGGCGTGCTGTATCTACTATGTACATCGCTCTAGAGGCTGGTGTCGGTGGAGGTGCTTTCTTAGCAGGGTGGTATTATAAAGATAATATCACTAATATCCCTACCATTATGTATGCTAGTGCAGTAGTTATTATCTTGAGTTTAGTCTATATGATGTTTAGAAAACAACTTTCCTTCACAAGTAAGGAATAAGGAAATACTACTTCTTTAAGATTAATTTGACTAGGTGTTGTAACACAGGTATAACCTCCTGTTCAAACCATCTATTCTTTGCTTTCCAGATATTATTTCTCGGAGAAGGATGAGGTAATGGAAAATAAGTAGGTAAATACTCGTGGAAGTTATTTACATTCTCTGTCAGTGAATCATTAGTCTTTAAATAATAATCTTGAGCGTATTTTCCGATTAACAAAATAAGCTTCACAGAAGTTAATTGGTCTAACAACTGAGCATGCCATGTGGGAGCACATATTTTCTTAGGAGGTAAGTCACCATTCTTTCCTTTGCCTGGATAACAAAACCCCATAGGAATAATAGAGAAGTTAGCCGTATCGTAGAACTCCTCTTCTGTCACTCCTAGCCATTGACGCAGTTGTTCGCCACTTTTATCTTTAAAAGGAATACCTGATAGATGTACTTTTAATCCAGGTGCTTGACCTATAATAATGATTTTTGACTGTACACTAGATAATACCACAGGATTCGCTCCTAGAGATAGTTCTTCTTCACATATCTTACAAGCCTTAATATCACTTAATAACTCATCAAAACAATCCATACCTTCTTCTATTTACTGTCCTATTAAATATCGATGTGGGGTAATACCTGCGTGCTTTTTAAAAAACTCTATAAACGCACTATCTGACGAAAACTCCAATACATCTGCTACCTCTGAGATAGTCATATCCTCAGCCAACAACTCCAGAGAGCGGTAATACTTCCATTGCAATCTCCAATCTTGATAAACCATCCCTGTTTCTTTCTTAAAGATACGAGAAATAGTCTTCTCGCTAGCCCCTACCTCTTGGGTTAAGTCCTTGAGAAATGGAGGAACTCTTTTCTCCATAATAAACTGTCGAATAGTATCTTTTAGTCTCGTATCTTCGGGTATCTTCAGATGATAATCTTCTATATGGGCTGCGTTTAATTCATTGCTAAACACCTTAACTATAGCAAACTGCTCATCAGTATAAGTCTTCCATTCCCAAAAACATATTCGTTCTATCAACTGCTCTAATAGAGGGTTGACCTCTAATACTTTGATTGTATCAGCTGTCCACAACTGCTCTTTCGCAGTAAAGTAGATAGAACGATAAGCAACTACATTTCTAAAGAACACGCGATGAGATAACCTTGCAGGTATAATCAACATACGTGTAGGTGGTAGAATCACCTGTGTATCATCAGTCAATAGAGTCATACATCCACTAGGTGCATAGAGAAGTTGCTGGTGTTCATCGTGCTGATGAAAACCAGAATCATGCTGAACTAAATCAGATGCTAAACCTATAACAGGTAAGTCTATTTGTTCTGGATGAAATTCTTGTTCTGAATGCAGATATGCCATTTGTCTTTAAACCGGTATTTAATGAGTTTATAGTATTATAAAGGTACTACAAATTCTAAAGACCTTTGTCAAAAATTAAAAACAATGAAGACAAAAAACAGTTTAGCGCTAATGATTGTACTGATGATGTTCCCCCAATTCGTGGAGACCATCTACAGTCCTGCCTTAACGCATTTAGCTAAAGCATTTGATGTAACGAAGGAGACTACATTGCTAACGATAAGTATTTACTTTATAGCCTTTGCACTTGGAGTTATCTTTTGGGGAATATTAAGTGATTATATCGGTAGAAGAAAAGCGATGTTAAGTGGGTTAATAACGTACACCCTCGCTTCTGTACTAGCCTTGCTTGCCACTAATTTTGAAACAATACTTATCGCAAGGTTTATTGCTGCATTTGGGATAGCCGTAGGATCGGTGATTACACAAACGATGATGAGAGACAGTTATACTGGAGTAGATCTAGCTAAAGTATTTTCTATTATGGGAATCGCCTTATCAGTAAGCCCTGTTATAGGATTACTAATGGGAGGAATTCTATCCAATCAATTTGGCTATTGGGGAGTATTCACAGTACTAGCAACGTTGGCAATACTACTATTCAGCACATCCTTCTTCTCCTTAAAAGAAACTAAACAACATACTGACAAGATTACCTTAGATAAAATAATAGCCTTAGCTAAGACGATGTACACTGACTCTCTATTGTGGAAATATGCTTTGTTAGTCATGGCTTACAATGTTCTTCTTTTTAGTTATTACTCATTTGCTCCTTTTATATTTGAACAAGAAGGATTAAGCCCAACAGTATATGGATATAGTGGTATTGTACTAGCGGCAGGTTCTTTTATAGGAAGCTCTCTAAACAAGAAATTACTAGAGAGAGGATATTTACCCATTACCTTAATGAAGATTGCAGCAACTATAGCTATTGTGAATGCTTTAGTGTTAATTCTAATAGGAAATACGCTTTACTTTCTAATCCCGATGGTATTTATTGTAACTGCATTCGGGATAGCGATTCCTAATATCCTTAGTCAAGCCTTACTACAATACAAATCGTCCATAGGTACAGCTAGTGCTTTATTCGGATTATTGTATTATATCTTGATTGGTACAGGTTTATACATTAGTAGTACTATGCCTAATATCACTGTCGTAATGATTAGTTTTGCTGCTATAGCGATCTTAGTTTCATTACTTATTAAAAACAAAAAGACGACTTTATAGCCTTGCTATAAAGTCGTCTTTCACTTTCTTAATTCTTCTTGACATACCCCATTCCTCTAGAGACAGGCCATACTTCTTTAAAACCATAATGCTCATATAACTTATAAGCTTCACCATCTGCTATTAAGTTTACATAGCATGACTCTGGTAGATTATCATTAATAAATTCTGTCAATGTAGTCATTACTAACTTACCTAACCCTTGTCCTTGGTACTCTGGTAATACACAAATATCCACTACCTGACAATGACACCCTCCATCACCTACTAATCTTCCCATCCCTACGAACTTATCATTATTCTCTGTATCTAGTATCGACACACAGCATAGAGAATTAGCAAGACCAATCACAGCTGCCATAATTCTCTTTTCAGATAAACCACAGGTTGTACGCATATTAATATAATCCTCTGGTTCTATTATATCATAACAAATCTTATATCTCATATCTTCTTTAATCTTTTTAGATAAACAAATATATAATTGCTGTTATTCTCTTCCTAATCGTTTGATTAGAATGTGATAAATTGTAGCAATACAATGACTAAATGAATTACTCAAATGATAATCTACAAAAAAAGGACAGTACGAATACTGTCCTTTATAATTATTTATCTTCTGATTGTTCTTCCTTCTGTTCTTTAGTTAAAAGGCTTAACTCCACTTGCTCTACTGAATTGCGATACATCTTAAGTATTTTTCCTTCGTAGTCATCAAGTCTTATAATATCTCCTACTTTAAACTCGTCATCAGGACACTCTTCACTGATTAAACCTGCAAGTGTATCATAGTGTTCACTTTCTTCAAACTTAACAGGTACTAGTCTATTAATATCTGATAAATTATAATGTGCACTAACTACATATCTACCTTCTCCCATACTCTGTACTACAGGTTCTTCATTGTCATATTCATCTTGGATCTCTCCTACCAATTCCTCTAGAATATCTTCCATAGTCACAATACCTGTAAACTCTCCTACTTCATTGGTAGCAATAGCCATCTGTAGGTGTTTTGCTTGGAATTGTTTTAATACATTTTTAATAAGTGCATTCTCAGAGATATAAATAGGTTCACGTAGTAATGAAGCTAGATCAGTGTTACTCTTATCTTGAATCATTGCTTTCATCAAGTCTTTTGTATAAATAACACCTTTAATATTATCTAAGTTATCTTCATATACTGGAAAACGAGAATATCCTTCATTGATTGCATAATCGATAGCCTCTATTACACTTGTATTAATCTCGATAGCTGAGACATTTTTACGTAGGCTTTGAATATTATTTACACGTCTGTCATCAAAGTCGAATACATTCTGAATCAGAACACGCTCTGTTTCTTCAATAGCTCCTCCTTCTTGACTCTCAGTAATAATCATCTTAAGCTCTTCTTCTGTATGAATATCAGCTCCGTGAATTGGGCTAATACCTACAATACGCAATATACCATTAGCTAAACCGTTCATCAACCAAATAATAGGTCTAAATACGAAATAGAATATACGCAATGGAAGTGCTATAGTAAATGTCGTCTTCGTTGGGAAGTGAATAGCTAGTGATTTAGGTGCTAATTCACCAAAAACAATATGTAATATTGTGATAATAGCAAAGGCTACTGGAAAAGAAACACTTTTAGCTACACCATACCATTCAGGTCCAGTGAAACCAAAGATTTCAAACAAATACATAATAACAGGTGTTAATGAGCTTTCTCCAACCCATCCTAACCCTAGTGAAGCAAGGGTAATACCTAATTGTGTAGCTGCTAAATATGCATCAAGATTAGAAACAATATTCTTAGCAATACCTGCTACTTTAGAATTTAGTTCTTGATGAACTTCTATTTGAGAAGTACGAACTTTCACAATTGCAAACTCTGCTGCAACGAAAAAACCGTTTAAGAAAACTAAAAATAAAGTAAGTAATAATTTACCTACTGAAATCTCTTCGTGTACAATGTTAGAACCAGCCAACATTGTAATGATCTGGGCGTATGTATCCATTTTAAGAATTAAAAAAAGCCAATGGTTAAATATTTTTTAATGGCTTAAGGTTTATATCATTGTGATATAAATCTCGTATCAAAATTAATAATTTAATTGACACAGTATCTATCAATATTTACTAATTTTTAAAAAATATCACAATGCTTATAAATATAGTCAACTTTGCACTAATGTTATAGTACAAATCGAAACTCACTTAACAAAATAAATGCGATTAGCTCTTTTTTTACATCTTTTACATCGAGTCTTTATCAAAATGAAAAGGCAAGATATTTACTAACGAAGGAGAGTAACACACTTTACCTTCTGCTCCCATAAAGAACATTTCTATAGCAGAGTCTTGTTTTGTCTCATATTCCAAAATACTTTGTCTACACGCTCCACATGGAGGGATTGGAGTACTCGTAACTTTTAAATCTGATGATGCAGAAATAGCTATCTTCAAGATTCTCTGATCTGGATAATTAGCCCCAACATAAAAGATAGCTGTACGCTCAGCGCATAATCCTGATGGGAAAGCCGCATTCTCTTGATTAGACCCCACTACGATAGTTCCGTCTTCTAATAAGATAGCTGCACCTACTCTAAACTTAGAATAAGGAGCATAAGCCTTCTTTCTCACTTCTACAGCCCTATTCATTAACTCTTGATCTTTTTGTTCTAATTCTGCTATTGAATCATATTCTAAGAACGTTGTTACGATTTCAATTTTTTTCATAATCCTTGACTATTAGAGATAAAAAATCCAAACGCATCTTATTGGGGATGGTTTGGATTCAATACAAATATACTATTTTTTTTAACCTCTTCGATAAGTTTTTCTACCTAAATCGAATGTTAATGAGAATCTCAGTGTATTCTCCATTGGGTTATTTATTTTTGATGTTGAAAATAAATACGATAGATCTATAGCCATCATATTATATTTAAAGCCTGCTCCTAAAGTTGCATACTGTCTAGCTCCTTTTTCTGGGCTTTCGTGGAAGTATCCTGTTCTAAAAGCAAATTTATTGTCATACCAATATTCTGCTCCTAAAGACCACGCTACTTCTTTCAGCTCTTCACTAAATCCATTAGGCGCATCTCCAAATGATTTAAACACTCCTTTAAGCCATCCAGTATCGTTATACTCGATTAACGCTTCTGGATCATTTCTATATTCTGGTGGTGTTGGTACTAATAACTTATTAAGTTCTCCTGAGATAGTTAATGTATTCTGTTGATCAATAATAAAATCAAAACTACCTCCTAACTTTAAGTTTGCAGGAAGAAAAGAACCATACTGCTCATCTTCATATTTTATCTTAGGCCCTAAGTTTTGAATATTAAACCCAGCTCTCCATCTACCATCGAAAGTACTAAATCTAATTACATCTGATTCATAGAAACCTGCTATATCTACAGCTACTTGACTCGCCATAGAGTTAGATCCATCTAGTTCTGGCATTCTAAGATTAGAGTTGATGAAACGTCCCACTACTGCCATACCAAAGCGGTCACTTAATTTCAATGAATAAGAAATATCCACAGCGAACTCATTAGGCTTTTTTATAATAGGGCTCGATTGATTATTATCTCTAAATTCCATTTCCCCCATTCCAAAATAACGCAAACTTGCTCCAATAGCACTACGTTCGTTGAATTTATTAAAATAGGTTAATTGACCTAAAGCCATATCGCTACTAATTTTAGACATATAAGGGCTATAGTTTACAGAAAATCCTTGTGCTTGCGTAGCAAATGCATACTTCGCGGCATTGTGTTGTTGAGAAAACACATCACTAGAAGTCGCAACCCCGATGTCTCCCATCCCTGATGATCTCGCATCTCCAGATATTAATAAGAAAGGTACTCCAGTAGTTATAGGTCTTACTACTTTCTGAGCGTATATAAACTGCCCCGCTAAAACAGTAAGAAATAAGGCTGTAACTTTTTTCATCTTTATTTTTTTAAGATTCACAAATATAATCTTTTTAACATTACTAAAATCTGACTCTAGCTATTATTATAACTTATAAAAACAACAATTATTATTTTGATCTTCATTATAAACGAAATATATACCTTACTCTACAAGAAACTTTGACCATCAACATTTTAATTCTTTTTCACGTATCTTATACAAAGTAAACTTAATACTATTTTTACTCAAACTAAGGGCTATTCCTTGTATAATTCAAAGATATTCACACCCTTTTTATACTATTAAAAGAATCTACTTCTAATTTTTAGTATTAATCTTATTACAATACATTTTTGCATTATAATTACTTAATTAAACATAGAAACAAAAGCAAATTCACAAGAGAGAACAAGCAATCTTCTCCTTATATTGTCAATTATTTTGTATGGCATTTAAGTAATTCGAGCTACATTTGCACTGCGTATAAATTCATGCTTTATACGGAACAATTATTTTTTTGTTAAGCAATACAAAATACTTTTAGACGTTATAAGTGTAATTGCTTATTAAAAAATAAAAATTATTGATACTTTTTCGATTAAATGAAAGTATTCACATTGCTAATTAAACGTTAATTATTAAATTGCGTACAATTTTATATCCATTTATAACGAGATGAAGATTAAAGAACTTTTAAACTTTCGATTACTGGCAGGTATATTAGTTGCTGCTAGTATTACGAGTTGTGGAAATTCAAACAGCAACGTATCAACGGCTACTGGTTGGAAAATCAATGATAGTAAAGGTGGTTTTCAATACAACACCAAATACGAACAACGTACTCCTAAAGGAATGGTTGCTGTAGAAGGAGGTACATTTACAATGGGACGTATACAAGAGGATATCCTTGCTGATTGGAATAATAATCCTAAAGAAATGTACGTACAATCGTTTTATATGGATGAAACAGAAACTACCAATATTATGTATAATGAATACTTATACTGGTTGCGTACTGTATATCCTCAAAACAATGAATTATATCAAGAGATTTATAAAAGTGCTATTCCTGATACGACAGTATGGAGAGGTCCTTCTGGGTTCAACGAATCACTTATCACTAGCTACTTAAGACACCCTGCTTATGCTAACTATCCTGTAGTGGGTGTTACTTGGGTGCAAGCAAATGACTATGCTAAATGGAGAACTGACCGTGTTAACGAATTAGCGCTAGAAAAAGCAGGTTATTTAAAGAAAGATGCTAAAATTCTTGAAGCAGGATCTGATGCTCACTTTAGCACAGATACTTACCTTATTTCTCCAGAGTCTGTTTATGGAGGGAATAGCGATATCGCTTATAAAGGAAAAGGAAACAAAGCACAAGAAGGTGATCGCAACTTATACGCTACTCAAAACTCTGGTTTATTCACTTCACAATTTAGACTTCCTACAGAAGCTGAATGGGAATACGCTGCTATAGGATTAGTAGGTAACAGAGAGTACAACAACTATAAAGGGCGTAAAAAATATCCTTGGGATAAAAGCAGCAAACGCAAAAAAGGAAAACCAATCGTTCAGAATACTAAATACGCTAACTATAAACAAGGTCGTGGTGACTATGGTGGTATAGCGGGGTGGTCTACTGACAATGGTGATATCACTAATGCAGTAAAATCATACCCTCCTAATGATTTCGGTTTATACGACATGTCTGGTAACGTTGCTGAATGGGTAGCTGACGTTTATGACCCAACTATTGATCTAAACGACACTGACTTCAACTTCTATAAAGGAAATGTTTACTATAAAAACAAAATAGGTGCTGATGGTAAAATCGAAATTACAACAAATGAAACTGTGAAGTTTGATACATTAAGCACTGGTAAATTAAGAGTTCGCAATCTACCTGGACAAATTGCTCAAGAAGAATTAGATCCTTCTATATTTGATGACAATATCCAGACAGGTTTAGGTGGTAAAATAAAAGGAGAAGGTCCTAAACCACTTAAAAAGGTTACTCTTTATGATGAGAAATCTCGTGTGATTAAAGGAGGTTCTTGGAAAGATAGAGCATATTGGTTAGACCCTGCTACGAGAAGATTCTTCCCAGAAGACCAAGCTACAGATTATATTGGATTCAGATTAGCAATGACTAAAGTAGGTCCTAAATCAGATAAGCGAAAAACGAAGAATTAACATATTTTAAAATATTCTTTTTTCAAAAGCCCTAATTGTATTAGGGCTTTTTTTTATACTTTTGATTCATGGATATTACTGAAATTTACCAATGTTTTTTACAGTGTGATGGTGTATCTACTGATACTAGAAACATACATCCTAACTCTCTTTTTTTCGCATTAAAAGGAGATAACTTTGATGCTAACGAGTTTGCTCAAGACGCACTTAATAAAGGTGCTGCCTTTGTGATTATGGACAATAAAAAGCTGATTACTGATCCAGCTAAAATGCTTTATGTACCAGATGCCTTAGGAGCTTTACAACAGTTAGCTAAACACCATAGACAACAACTAGGCTTACCTATTATAGCGCTAACAGGTAGTAATGGAAAGACTACTTCTAAAGAACTTATCGCTACAGTACTAAGCAAAAAATATAAAGTAACAGCTACTAAAGGAAACCTAAACAACCATATTGGTGTTCCGCTTACATTACTTTCACTTACAGAAGAGACAGACTTAGGTATTATAGAAATGGGGGCTAACCACAAACAAGAAATAGCTTTCTTATGTGAATTAGCTGATCCTGACTTCGGGTACATTACTAACTTTGGAAAAGCACATTTAGATGGCTTTGGTGGCTTTGAAGGAGTTATTAAAGCTAAAAGCGAATTATACGACTATTTAGAAGATAACTATAAAACAGCTTTTGTCAACTTAGATGACCCTAGACAAGATGCAAAAACAATGACCTTCAGCCGTTATACTTTTGGTACAGATTCTTCTGCTGATATCGTTATTCAACAATTAGAAGCTCAACCTAACGCTACAGTATACTATAAAGGAGAGGTAATTAACTCTAATCTTACAGGAATCTATAACGCAACTAATATAGCTGCTGCATTAACTATCGGCCAATTCTTCAATGTGGATTTAAACGATATTAAAGAAGCCATAGAACACTATATCCCTACTAATAATAGATCACAGTGGATTACTAAAGATAACTCTATGATCTTATTAGATGCTTATAATGCTAATCCTAGTAGTATGGACGCTGTATTGACTAACTTTGATCAACTAAATGATCAACGCGATAAAGTATTCGTCTTAGGAGATATGCTTGAGCTAGGAAAAGAAGGTTATAAAGAGCACAAAGATATCGTGACTAGATTAAGTGATGTCAAAAACAAAACAGCATACTTTATAGGAAGAGAGTTCTTTAAAGCATCTATTAATGTCACACAAGAAGACATACACTTCTTCGAAACGTTTGACTTGTTTAAACAACATATTCTTGACCATTCTAACGAAGTATTTAAGAATAAGCTAATCTTGATTAAAGGATCAAGAGGGATAGCACTAGAAAGAACCTTAGACTTAATATAACAAAAAAGAGCTTAAATAATTATTTAAGCTCTTTTTTATTTATCTTCTTGGCTATCGATTTCCAATCTTGTAATTAACGGGAAGTGATCCGAATTTTTAAACTCTGGATAAGTCTTAAATGACTTGACATGAATACGAGGATCTACGAACACATAGTCAATACGCATCGGATAAGCGAAGTCATACGTCTTACCAAATCCTGTTCCCCCTTCTACGAATGCATCATTTAAATTCCCTCTAATATTCCTATACACATACGAGAATGCACTATTATTCATATCTCCACAGATAATCTTAGGGATAGACACATCATTCATATGAGATTCTATTAACTCGGATTGCATCTGCTGTTCTTTAAATGCCTTTGCTATACGATTAACGATTAGCTTAGACTTAGCCTCATCAATACTCTCGTGGATATCAGGGCTAATACTTATAGATTGCAAGTGAATACTATACACTCTTATTGTATCTTGATCTTTTAGAATATCTGCAAAAATCACATTGTTATTAGAACTAGGTAAGTTAATCTCTCCCTTATCTATAATTCTAAACTTAGAATAAATAGCCTGTCCTGTTTTTATCTTATTCCCATGTGAAGTAATGAATTTATAAGGATATTGGCTGAACTTTATATTTGTATTCTTAGAATATTCTTGAAAGCACAATACATCAGGATCGTGTAGATCTACGAACTCTTTTATCTTATCAGGAACATGCTCATCTGGAATCCAATTAAACAAGTTAAAAAGACGAACATTATAACTCATTAAAGTGAATTCCTTTTCTCCAACTTCCTCATTTCTACCTGAGAACTTATAAAACTTATTAGCGAAAGTAATCCCAAGTACTAGAATTAAAGAAGACAACCATATTTGCCTTTTTAATTGAATTAACCAATAGATAAAGAACGCTAGATTAATAATCAAAAAGAAAGGTAGTACTAGCGTAAACACAGATAATAAAGGAAATAACTTCGGTGCTAAAAAAGGCAAAAAATACCCTACTAATGACATAATCGCCATTAGTATATTGATACCAAATACAAACTTATTAAACCAAGATAGGTTCTTCATATTTTACTCTTTTCCAGCTCTAAACAGAAAGTCTTTCTCTTCTTTAGTAAGGCTTTCATATCCAGATTTACTGATTTTATCTAATATTTTATCTATTTTCTGTTGTCTCTCATCCTTGTTTTCACTGACTGTTGTTTCTCGGCGATTCTCTTTATTATTTACATATACCTTCTTAAAACGAGTTCCTTGATTTCGTTTAAATAGGTTACTTATTTTATCAAAGATAATGCTTAAATCGGTTCCTGCCTCTAACATTTTAATATAGATCAGTCCCATTAGCGCACCACCTAAGTGAGCTAGATGTCCCCCTACGTTACTTGTATTCAACTGGATAACATCTAAAATAATGATAAAAGTAGCGATATGCCACATCTTTACATTTCCGATTAAAGCTAATCGCACTTGCATCATAGGAGCATGCACTGCCACCCCTACTAATGGAGCTATAGTAGCTGCTGAAGCACCTACTAGTATAGACCCTGTCGACATAAACGTTCCTCCTAGCAAGAAGATCACACCACCTAATAAAGCACCTAATAGATACAAAGTTAAAAACTGCTTGTCTGTAAAGAAAGTAGCAAATAATCTTCCTACAAAAAACAAGACAATCATATTAAAAAGAAGGTGAATCACTCCTGCATGTACGAATGAATACGTCAATAACGTCCATGGCTTATACAATAGTGACATAGGATTGCTCCCAAGAGCTAACCATGATAATAAACTAGCGCTAAAGGAAGAAAAGAATACTTGCAACAACATAATGATTACTGAAATACCTACATTCCAGTAAATCAACTTTTGCACAATACCACCAGCTCTATACTGGAACTTCAAATCATCTAATAGCTTACTCATTATCTATCCCAACGGTTATTGTTAAACTGTGTCTTCTTATAATACATCATTAATAAATACCCCATCAATGCTCCCCCTATATGAGCGAAGTGAGCGATACCTCCACCTCCACCGAATAGACTGAAGCTACCTGCAACACCTCCGTATAAATCTATCAATAAAATACCTGGTACAAAATATTTAGCTTTAATAGGCACAGGAATAAACATCATCATTAACTCTGCATTAGGGAACATAAACGCAAAGGCCACTAACAACCCATACACAGCACCTGATGCCCCTACTACAGGCGTATTATATGCAGATAGAAAATTATGTAACTGACCATCTCCTAGTATACCTCCCCATCTTAGATCATACTTTCCTTCTTTTAATAGCGCCATTACATCACTAGCATTATACCCATTATCTGTAAGAGTAGACACAGCAGAATGAACACTAAAATAATTCACTCCTGTATGTAATAGAGCCGCTCCAAATCCACATAGCAAGTAAAAAGTAAGAAACTTCTTACCTCCCCACATCATCTCTAACGTACTACCAAAAGAAAACAAAGCAAACATATTAAACAGAATATGCATGATACTCCCATGCATAAACATATGAGTTAAAGGTTGCCAAACATAGAATGATGGACTTTCAAAATAATACATTGCGAATAACTCTTTGATCGCTGGTATAAACATACTAGCTCCGAAGAAGATTACATTCACTATAATTAAATGCTTTACTGTCTCTGATATTCTCATTATAATGCGAATTTTTTTTCTATATCCTCTACTTTCATCGTTACAAAAGTAGGTTTCATAAAAGGTGATACACTTGGTTCTTGACAAGCGAATAATGAGTTCACAATATTCTCTTGTTCTTCATCATTTAGCACAGTTCCTGTCTTCACAGATAAACTATGTGCTAATGATTTGGCAATGCGGTCACTTTGTCCCATTGCTGTCTTAGGTACTCCATCTTGGAAGTCACTAATCAAATCTTCTAATACGATAGAAGCCTCACTCTCTGATATATTAACAGGCAATCCTGAGATAACCACATAATCTTGTGTCATGTGTTCAAACCCAAAACCAGTCTGTTGTAACATCGGGTATAACTCTCTTAGTATTTCTACCTCATAAGGAGAGTAATACAATGTCAATGGAAATAATAACTGTTGAGAAGAGGCTGTATGATTCTGTATACTCTCCATAAACTTCTCATACAATATACGCTGATGCGCTCTCCCCTGATCGATGATTACCATTCCTGACTTTATCGGACTGACAATGTACTTTCTATTAATCTGGAAGCGTTTCACTCCCGTGATTTCCTCTTGTTTATTTTCGAACAGATTCCCTGTCACAAAATCACTCTCTAATTTTATGCCAGACACATCTAGATCTTCCCCAGAAGAACGAAGTCCTTCATAGAGATTCTCCCATCCTTCTATATTACTCTTAGAAGACAAGGCTCCTTTAGAGAATGAGGATGACGAACTCTTCTTCACAGAAGGTTTATTAAACTTAGATTCTATAACATCTGGTTCTTTATTTACTTTAGATCCCAGTGTGATTTCCTCTTCATATCTATCCTCTACAGTATTATTTCCTTTGCTCTCTAGTACTTCACCTAGATCATCGGTATAACTTAAAGGGCTATGATTACTTTTACTCTCTAACGTCTCACCTAAAGAAATATTTTCTTCCGTATTACTTTTACTTTCTAGGACATCTATAAAGCGGTTATTCTCTATATCATTCCCCTTATTCGTCACCTTATCCCCGAACGGATTCATGGATACATACGTCTCATTATTCTCCAGATCATCTATAAAGCGAGTGTTCTCTATACTACTATCCGTAGCTCCGATAAACATAGCCGCATTATTATCAAATGGATTATATTCAAACTTATCTGACTCTGTAAGTAGCTCTCTGTGAAAAGGGTTAAAGTTTCTATCTACTTCTATAGTAGGAGTTGATGCTTCTTTTCCCTCGAAGTCATACGGAGTATCTAAACTAGCATCTCTCTGAAAATCTAATACCGGCGCTACATTAAACTGTCCAAGACTATGCTTAATGATAGAGCGAAGAATACTGTATAAGGCCTGTTCATCGTCGAACTTTACCTCAGTCTTCGTTGGATGTATATTGATATCTATACTATCTGGTGGTACATTAAAGTAAATGAAATAGCTAGGATGTGTTCCTTCTTTTAAAAGTCCTTCATAAGCCGCCATAATAGCATGGTGTAAATAACCACTTTTAACAAAGCGATCATTCACAAAGAAGAATTGCTCTCCTCTACTCTTTTTAGCAAACTCAGGTTTCCCCACAAATCCTGTTACCTCTACGATCTCTGTATTCTCTTTTATAGGTACTAACTTTTCGTTTGTTCTAGTACCGAATACATTGACTATACGCTGACGAGCATTCGTAGGCAATAGATTAAACACTTCGCTACCATTGTGTATTAAAGAGAAATGTATATTGTGATGCACTAATACGATTCTCTCAAACTCATCAATAATATTTCTAAACTCTACATTATCGGACTTTAAGAAATTGCGTCGTGCGGGTATATTAAAAAATAAATTCTTTACTGAAAATGAAGTCCCTGCAGGAGTAACAGCTACTTCCTGACTCACTAGTTTAGTCCCTTCTATAACGATATGGGTACCTAGCTCAGCCTCATGTGTACGAGTCTTTAACTCCACGTGAGCAATCGCTGCGATAGAAGCCAAAGCCTCTCCTCTAAATCCTTTAGTACTTAGCGCAAATAAATCCTCTGCTTTGGAAATCTTAGAAGTAGCATGACGCTCGAATGACATACGTGCATCGACATCACTCATACCCTTTCCATTATCAATAACCTGTATTAAAGTTTTACCAGCTTCTTTTAGAATCAACTTAATCTCTGTAGCTCCAGCATCGACAGAGTTCTCTATCAATTCCTTAACCACAGACGAAGGGCGTTGTACTACTTCCCCTGCTGCTATCTGATTCGCTACGTGATCTGGTAGTAAACGAATAATATCTGACATCTATTTGCTCCTCTATTATTAATCTAATTGTTTAGATAAATTCCACTTAAAGGACAAATTTAAAGAATTAAAAATTCCTTTACTATTTCTCTATTGTAATTTATTTCTAAAATATAGAGGACACTTTCTGAATTATAGAATTAAACACTACTCACCTCATCCTATGACAACCTTTTTTTAAATACTTATCTAGTAAATAACATTGCTGATAAGCTCTAGAATAATTATGATGATAGTACTTCCACTCCCGTTATCATTCTGAGCGTACGAAGAATCTCATCCTACACATCCCCTCCCCTTGTCATTCTGAGCCTGCGAAGAATCCCATCCTAAAGCTGATGTAGTTGCTCCCTATTCTCCTATGCCCTAGGCATACATTCTTAATTATTAATTACTAATTCTTAATTCCCCCCTTACCTTATTCTTAGAGGAGAATGCTCTGAGAATAAAAGGAGCATCCTTGGATAAACACGCGCTCTCCTCCACTAAATACGGAGTATTGTCCATGTATTGTCGAAGGATCTTAGCAGAACCCCCTATTTATAAGGGTTGAAAGCCTATTCAAGTAAAACACAAATCTGATCCAAAAACAAATAAACAACTACAAATCAATCACTTAATAAAAACACAAGACTAAAAAAAAGCATATACTTTTTTTAATTTAAAACCCAAAAAGAAGGGAAATAGAGGGTAAAGAGTAAAAAAGTAGGATTAGTTCTCTTTAAACCCCTAAAAAAGGTACTGAAATAGATCCATTTTTTAAAAAAGAAGAAAGATTATTTTAGAAAAGAAAAAATATAAAGAAAAGGGGTACTCACTAAACAGTATTAATAGTCTGACATCCCCTCTTACAGAAAAATATAAAACAAAAAAAGAGGATTTCTATTGCTAGAAATCCTCTATCTTATATCCTATAAATAGATTGTGCTTACGCTTTTCTATTTAAATCTATCATTTTTAAAGCTGCGATAGCTGCTTCTGTACCTTTATTTCCGTGTTCTCCACCACTACGAGCAATAGATTGTTCGATATGGTTATCTGTCAGTAGACAGAAGATCACAGGAATATCAGAGATTAAGTTAAGGTCTTTAATACCATGTGTCACTCCTTCGCATACGAAGTCGAAATGCATCGTCTCTCCCTTAATCACACACCCTACTACAATAACTGCATCTAAGGTCTCATCTACTTCTATCATTTTTTTTGCTCCGAAAATTAATTCAAAGCTACCTGGTACATTCCAGCGAACTATGTTTTCAGCTAATAGACCACAGTCTAATAAGGCTGCTTCTGCACCAGAATACAATCCATTAGTGATTTGGTCATTCCATTCTGAAACTACGATACCTACTCTAAAATCTTTCCCGTCAGGAAGTGTAGTTTTATCGTATTCAGATAAGTTTTTATTTGCTGTTGCCATACTTATTGTGCTAAACCTATCAAGGCATCTACTCCTCTGTATTCTACAGAACCTTGGTAGTTATTTTTAATCTCGTTGAAGCTCTTAAGCGCTTCTTCTTTTTTACCTAATTCTAAAGCAACTAAACCTGCTTTATTTAAATATCTAGGTGTAGTAAAATCGTTCTTCTGCTTAGCAGCTGCTTTTTGATAATACTCTAAAGCTTGCTCTTGTTGCCCTAATTCAGAGAAAGCATCTCCAATAGCTCCTAAAGCTAATGGTGCTAATACTGCATCATTTCCTTTGAATTTCTCTAAATGCTCGATTGCTTTAGGGAAATCACCTTTATGTAAATATGCTGTACCCGCATAGTAGTTTGCTAAATCTGCAGACTGTGTACCACCGTAATTTTCTATAATTCCTAAGAATCCTAGTTTACCTTCTCCACCATTAAGTGCTAAGTTAAATAAAGAGTCTTTAGCAGTACCATTCATTAAAGCATCGTTATAATAACTCTGTGCCTGAAACATTTCGTTCGCAGCGTCATCATTTTTTGGCTCAACAACAAATTTGTCATAACCAACATACCCCAAAGTAGCCAAAGCAACAGCACCTACGATACCAAAAATTACTTTTTGATTGCGCACTACCCAGCTTTCCATTCTATTTGCTCCTTGATCTAAAGAGTTAAATACCTCAGCTGTCTTACTGTTAGATGAATCAATATTGTTATATTGTTCAAACTCATTATCTTCTTTTTCTTGTTCAGGTTTAGGGGCTTTATAACCTCTTTTATTATAAGTTGCCATTTATACAAAGTTTAATGAGTCGCAAAAATAGGATTTTTATTGTAATATAAAAGTGCTTTCTATCTATATTTTTGATAATTTGCACCAAAATTTGATAAAGCACTCTCTAAAACGTTAAAATAACTAGTAACCACGTGTATTTAAAAAAATTAAACATATTAAATTTCAAGAATATTAGCGATAATACTTTCTCTTTTGACCAGAAAATAAACTGTTTTATTGGGTTAAACGGAGTTGGTAAAACCAATATCTTAGATGCTATATATTATATGGCTTACGGGAAGAGTTACTTCAACCCTATAGCCGTACAGAATATCAAACACAACGAAGATTTTTTTGTAATCGATGGTACATTCATTAGAGATGAAAAGGAAGAGCACATCGTATGTAGCCTAAAAAAAGGACAGAAAAAAATCCTGAAGAGAAACAATAAAAACTACGAACGATTCTCTGATCACTTTGGCTTTATTCCCTTAGTGATTATCTCTCCTTCTGACAGCGACTTAATTACAGAAGGAAGTGAGACTAGACGTAAGTTTATCGATAGTGTGATCTCTCAGATGGATGGCAACTATCTACAACTGCTTATACAATACCAGAAGCTAATCAGTCAGCGTAATGCGCTTCTTAAGAGCTTCGTTCAGAATCACTATTTCGACGGAGAGACGTTGGCAGTCTATAATGAGCAGATTGCAGAATTGGCACACCCTATTCACGAGAAAAGAAGAGATTTCATCAAAGAATTCACTCCTATATTCTCTCATTATCACAGTCTGATCACAGAGAATAAAGATGATGTATCTCTAGAATATGAGACGCAGTTAGATGATAAATCTATGTTAGACCTATTCGCAGAGAATCTTGCCAAAGACCGTATGCTACAGTACACCTCTGTCGGGATACATAAAGATGACTTGGCATTCGAACTGACAGGACATCCTATTAAAAAGTTTGGTTCACAAGGACAGCAAAAGTCATTCTTAATCGCACTAAAATTAGCTCAATTTGAGTTTTTAAAAACACAGCGAGGCGTAGCTCCTATCCTCTTATTTGACGATATCTTTGACAAATTAGACGAGAATAGAGTCCGCAAGATTTTAGAGCTAGTTAATTTAGATACCTTTGGTCAACTCTTTATTTCGGATACACACGCTGACCGAACAGAAAGCTTGTTAAATAGTGTAAACCAAGGTTACGAGATTTTTAAAATTCAACAAAACGAAGAATAAACTAATAATACCCCTAAGACAATGAATATTCACGAGAATGTATCGCTAAAACCATATAATACGTTTGGATTAGATGTAAAGGCTAAATATTTTATTGAAATAAAACAGATAAATGATCTAAAAGAAATAGTCAAGGCTAATAAAAGTGACAAGCTATTCATCTTAGGAGGAGGTAGTAATATGCTACTAACACAAGACATCAATAAGATCGTCATCAAGCTAGATCTAAAAGGAATCAATATCATCAATGAGGATAACGACTATGTATATGTAGAGGCTGAAGCTGGGGAGAATTGGCATGAGTTCGTCCTATGGTGTATCGAGCACAACTATGGAGGTGTGGAGAACTTATCTCTTATACCAGGTAATGTAGGGACTACACCTATCCAGAATATTGGTGCTTATGGAGTAGAGATTAAAGATGTGCTACACAGCTGTAAGGCTCTTAATATGGAGACATTACAAGTGGTTGACTTCACGAATGCTGAATGTGAGTTTGACTATAGAGAAAGCGTGTTTAAAAATGCGCTAAAGAATCAATATATCATTCTATCTGCAACGTACAAACTAACTAAACAAAATCACAATCTAAAGGTAGAATACGGCGCGATAAAAAGTCAATTAGACGCTGATAACATTACCTCTCCTACTATCAGAGATATTAGTAATGCTGTGATCTCTATCAGACAGAGCAAGCTACCTGATCCTAAAGAAATCGGTAATAGTGGTAGCTTCTTTAAAAACCCTATCGTAGACAGAGACACCTTCGAGAGACTCTATAGAGGATATCCTAACATGCCTCATTATATCATCAATGAACAGGAAGTAAAAATACCTGCAGGATGGCTGATCGAGACCAGTGGCTTTAAGGGATACCGACTAGGTGATGCTGGTGTACATGAGAAGCAAGCTCTAGTGCTAGTTAATTACGGAAAAGCAGAAGGCGAGCAAATCAAAAAACTAGCAGAGACTGTACAGCGAGAAGTTTTTAAGCTATTTGGCATTTCTATTCATGCAGAAGTTAATATCTTTTAAAAATGTATTTAGCTTGTTTAAAATACTTTTATAAGTAAATATATACACCTACTTGGGGTGAATTACTACATATTTTATTTTAGTTAATTATATCTATCTAAAAAAATATAATACAGTAGTAACCTAAAAGGTGTGTAATCAAAATATATAAACTATTTTTAAACAGGCTTCTATATTCTTTTAACAGATTAATCGTACATTTGCAGACCTTACGGGAATAGATATTCACTATGCTAACACTTTTATTTTACATTTTCATTGCTGTTATAGTTATAGAAATATTACAGTATATTATCATCTATGGACCACTAGCTATGTCTAGTAGCCTTCCGACTAAACGATACGCTGATCTAGAACCTATCTCTGTCATTGCTTATGTAAAAGATCAACAGGAGAAGTTAGAAAACTTCCTTTCTGTACTTATACAACAAGACTATCCTGAGTATGAAGTAATACTAGTCTATAGTGCATCTGATGACGAAAGCTTAGAAATATTAGAGAAATTCTGTTTGACTTACCCTAACACTAGACTAGTCAATGTAGAAAATATCGAGGCCTTCTGGGGCAATAAGAAGTACGCTTTAACTCTAGGGATGAAGGTGGCTAAGTATGAGCGCTTCATCTTTACAGAACCTGCTGTTACTCCTATATCAGATAAATGGTTGCTAGCGATAAGCAAAGGATTCTCTTCTACTAAGAAAGTAATACTAGGACATACTAAAATCGAAAAAAAGAAAAGGTCTTTTATCAATCAATTAATCCGTTTCCAAAATACGTATAAGACAATAAACCTATTCTCATGGGTATCTTATGGTAGACCTATCCACGGCAATGCTTATAATCAAGGATATAATAAAGAGTTGTTCTTTAAAGTAAACGGGTTTATAGACCATATGAAAACTCCTTATGGAGATGAGTATGCCTTCATCAATCAAATAGGGACTAGTAGTAATACAACAACTGCACATGACCGCGACAGCTTCGTATGCTTACAAGTGGAGAGTAAGACTAGTACATGGACAGGTAATATCAAGAAGTATGACTTACTCCTTAGAACCTCATCTATCTTTACACAATTTAAAATTAGATTCTTTAGTCTATGTCACCTTCTGTTCTTCGGGCTTTTCACTACACTGATCAGTTTTCTTTTTAACTGGGAAATTGTACTAGGGTTATTTGTATTCCGTTATTTGATTATATACATCTATAACTATAAGTTATTTAAAGTATTTGATGATAAAGATTTGGTGTGGACACTGCCATTCTTAGAAATTATTCATATTTTTATCACTACGTATTACTCAATACTACATTTTATTACACGTAAAAAAATTTGAAAAACTTAGTTCAAGAAAATATCCTAGCAGCTCAAAAGGGAGACCAGATAGCGTTTACCTTCTTGCTAAACCATTATTGGTCTGAAGTATATAACTTTATGCTTAAAAGAACAGCAAACGAAGTGGATGCTGAAGATATTACTATTGAAACTTTTTCGAAGGCATTTACCAATATCAGTAAGTATGACCCTACTTACGCATTTAATACCTGGCTGATCAGCATTGCTAAAAATGTACATATCGATATGATCAGAAAGCGTAAGAATATGTCTTTCTTAGATATCAATGACGAGGAGAATCAACAGTATCACGATATCATAGATGATACGATGAACAAAGAAGATGAACTGATACAAGAACAGAATCTAGTGATCTTTAAAAGTTATATCAACTTACTTAAACCACACTATCAAGAAGTAATAGATATGCGTTTCTTCCAAGAGATGTCTTATAACGAAATCGCAGAAGCCTTAAATGAGCCTTTAAACAATGTCAAGGTCAAGATTATGCGTGCTAAAAAACTATTAGCAGAGATTATCCTTAAACAGATAGATCAAAACTTCTCTATCTAATCTTCACAAACTATAATACCCTATAATTAGGTATAAATTTTCACTTCTAATAATCACAGTATGTGAAGTGACTTTAAAAATATTTGTACTGTTTTTGTTTATCATCCTTTATTTCTCACGCAAGATTAGCAATACACTTCTATAATATACAGCTATTTAGCTAAAATAACTCCAATCCTATAATTATTTCATAACGAGTAAAAAAAGCTCATTCCATTTTAAAAAACTGATATTTATCACAATAAAAGACAATAAGGTCTTTTATCTTTGGTATACAAAAATGAACAAAAGAACACAGTTATGAATACAAAGGTACAAACACTAAAAACCAAACTTGGAGTACTACTATTATCTCTAGGTTTACTAACAATCGGAGGCTGTCAACAGAAGGACAAGACTCCTACAAAGATGACTCCAGAGATGGCTGAACAAATAGTAGTCAAAGGAGAAGCTGAAGCTGAACTAACTGCACCTCCCCTAGTACCTAAACCTGTAGGAAAAAGGGATGCGACGAAACTAATTGTTAATCTAGAGATCTTAGAACAAGAAGGTGAAATGGTAGATGGGGTAAAATACATGTATTGGACCTTCGGTGGTACCGTACCTGGTAGCTTTATCCGTACACGTGTAGGTGATGAAGTAGAGTTCACACTTAAAAATCACCCAGATAATAAGCTTCCTCACAATATTGACCTTCACGCTGTGACAGGTCCTGGAGGTGGAGCTGCATCATCACTAGTAGCGCCTGGACACGAGGTAACGTTCTCTTTTAAAACACTACATCCTGGTCTATATGTATACCACTGTGCTACTGCTCCTGTAGGGATGCATATCGCTAACGGGATGTATGGTCTAATCTTAGTAGAGCCTGAAGGTGGACTACCTCCTGTAGACAAAGAGTACTATGTGATGCAAGGGGACTTCTATACAAAAGGGAACTATGGAGAAAAAGGACTACAACCATTCGACATGAATAAAGCATTAAAAGAACAACCTGATTATGTAGTATTCAATGGGCATGTAAACGGACTAGTCAATGAAAATGCAATCACTGCTAAAGTAGGAGAAACAGTAAGGTTATACGTAGGTAATGGTGGGCCTAACTTAGTGAGCTCTTTCCACGTAATCGGAGAGATCTTCGATAGAGTACATGTAGAAGGTGCTGATCTAATCAACGAAAACGTACAGACTACACTTATACCAGCAGGAGGTGCAGCGATAGTAGAATTTAAAGTAAATACACCTGGTACATTTGTATTAGTAGACCACTCTATCTTTAGAGCCTTTAATAAAGGAGCACTAGGAATGCTAAAAGTAGAAGGAGATGAAAACCAGAAAGTATTTGCAGGTAAAATAAAAGAAGGAATATACTTACCTGAAGGAGGTACTATACAAAATATGCCTAAAGAACCAGCTAAAAGAGAGGTAATAGAAAACAAAACGCTTGCCCAACAAATAGCTGATGGTAAAAGTGTATTTACTAGAACATGTTTTGCTTGTCACCAATCTGAAGGACAAGGTATAGAGAAAATATTCCCTCCTCTAGCGAAATCTGATTACTTAAATGCAGATGTGAATAGAGCGATAAAAACAGTTATAAACGGACTACAAGGAGAGATTACAGTTAACAAGGTAAAATACAACTCTATCATGACGAGTCAAAACTTAAGTGACCAAGAGATAGCTGACGTATTGACTTATGTGTACAATAGTTGGGGAAATAATAAAACTGTAGTGAGCCCTCAAATGGTTCAAAAAAATAGATAAAATGTTTTTTCTTGATAAATCAAACTTCATTGTGTGTCTTCTGAGCATAATAACCTTAACAGGAATATATGCTCAGAAAACGACACCGATGGTCACTATCAAAAGTGGAACTTTTGTTCCACTTTACGGTAGTACAGAAGAAGGCTATGTAAAAGTAGCTTCTTTCAAAATGGATCAATATGCTGTGACCAATGAACAGTATGTAGAGTTCTTAAAGAAAAACCCAAATTACCAACGCTCACAAATCAAAGCGTTATTCGCTAATAAAAGTTATTTAACTCATTGGAAAAGTGATTTAGACTATGGCGATTTAAAACCTAATGCTCCTGTGACCAATGTATCTTGGTTCGCAGCTAAAAAATACTGTGAACTACAAGGCAAAAGATTACCTACTATGGATGAATGGGAATATGTAGCCATGGCTGATGCTAAGAATATGGATGCTCGCCAAAAAGAAGAATACAATAAGTATATCCTCGCTTGGTACGAGACTCCTAAGACTTATGTCAATCCTGTAGGGAGCACCTTTAAAAATTACTGGGGTGTATATGATATGCACGGCTTAATATGGGAGTGGGTAGCAGACTATAATTCAATCTTCTTGTCTGGAGAAAGTCGCAAAGACAAGGGCAATGACGAGAACTTATTCTGTGGAAGTGCTTCTATTAATGCTTCTGACCTGATGGACTATGCTGCCTTTATGCGATACGGTTTTAGAGGTAGTCTTAGAGCTAACTTTACAACAAAAAACTTAGGTTTTAGATGTGCACAAAACCCTTAAAAAAAAGAACATCATTATGAAAAAGACATTGATAGCATTACTAAGCTGCTCTACTTTACTACTAACTAGTTGTAAAGAGACTAAAGCTACAGAAGAACAACCTCAAGCTACAGAACAGACTGTAGAGTCACAAGAGATTTCTGATTTGTCTATTTACAATCTACCGTCTACCTGGACTACACAAGATGGTAAAGATATTGAGCTAAAAGACTTACAGGGCAATGTACTAGTCATGGTCATGATTTATACTTCTTGTAAAGCTGCATGTCCTCGATTAGTAGCTGATATGCGTAATATCGAGGAGAGAGTAAAAGGTAAAAACGCAGATAAGGTAAAATATGTATTAGTCAGCATTGACCCACAAGTAGATACTCCTGAACGTCTAAAAGCATTTGCTAAAGAGAATCAAATGGATGGCCCTCAATGGGTATTCTTACGCTCTACTGAAGAAGACACAAGAGAATTTGCGGCTACTCTTGCTGTGAATTACAAAAAGATCTCTCCAATAGACTTCTCTCACTCTAATATCATTAGTGTATTTAATACCAAAGGAGAATTAGATTATCAACAAGAGGGGCTCGGTATAGACTATGCCCCTACTGTAAAAGAAATAGAGCGACAACTCGCTTTAATCAAATAAGAAAGTTAGTTATTAATTTGATAATATACTGCTCTGCTTCATAATAGAAGTAGAGCAGTATTTTTTTTGTACATAAAGTGCCTTTAATTCTAGTTACTTATTTAAGAATATAAAATAGTACCAATAATAAAAAGCTATTACTTGATCACTTCAAAAGTATAATCAAACAATAGCTTTATATATAATAATACTAACAGATATTTTAATAGTTAAGTAAATAAACCATTCAATACCTTTCAGTTATAAATTCATTCCTCTTTATATCCCTCCATATCTAATAAAGCTACCTAATATAAGCATCACAATACTAATAGTCGTAACAGATAAAATATGGAATGTCATTAAAGGAAGTTTCTTAATATCAGTCTTTAGACGAGGCAGTACGTAAAACTGAGCACTTATTGCAAATAAAGCTATAGTGAATAGACATGCTAATTTTAAAGAAACAACACGTTCTATTGGAGTTTCAAAAGCAAACCAACTCGCTAACTTGACATTGTAGATATAGGCCATACGCACACCTGTTAGCAACATCACAAATAAAGCTGGCATACCAAACCACTCATACCTACTCTCAAAGTTAAATAACTTCTCTACTGACTTCTCTTTCCATACTTGAGGTAATATCACTACACTTAATAAGATATGTCCTCCTACCCATATAGTAGCTCCTAATAGGTGTAATATTAATAAAAGGTGTAATTCATTCATGACTTTCTAATTTTAAGGTATGAGAATAATAAAAATAAGATACTGATGGGAAGTAATACAGATGCCCAAAATAAGAGTACAGGTGTATTAGCTATCCAAACAACTCCTATAAAACCTTGTAATCCTTGTATAAACAAAATTATTTCTGTCAATACAAAACCTACTACTAAGAATAGTATTCCTATCTTTAACCAAGTATTTACAACTATTCTTTTTTCTTGAACCATTAACCAAACTCCAAAACCACTCAAGACTCCTAACATATTCAAATGGATAAAACCTATGATCCAACTGCGCAAAGCTTGTAACTGAATCACTATTGATTCTGATATAGCTAATAACTGTGTACCTATTCGCATTATAAGGCATATTCCTGCTAATACTAATAAAAGCCACACAAAGATGCTTTCATTATTATTTCGTTGCTTAAATATCTTGAAAAAGGGTTTTATTAAATATCCCACTGAATACAATTGCAATAAAACACCTACTGCATTTAAGTAATGAAGTATAGGTAATTCTACATACCAACTCACGGGTAGAGCATAAGTGAGTATTACAGATACTATCCAAGTGTAATAGAAAGGTTTAAACTTAGATAAAGAATACCCCTTAAACACAATGGCAAACAATAAGGCTAAAAAGGCAGTTAAGAACCATCCATCAAACTGAAAATGTAAGAAAAACTGTATACATATCTGATAGAAGGCACTAGTCTTCCCCATCATGCCTACTGCTGGCCCTAAGCACCAAACCCCAAAGGTAGAAAATGCCATAAAAAACAAAGAGGTTTTTAGTAAAACTCCTTGCTGTGTTCCTGAGGCAGTGTTGTTCTTCCATAAATGAATGACAAATACATAAGAACAAATAATGTGTAAAGTAGAAAAAGCAATAGATGCTGTGGCATATCCCATAAAAGGGAATGTCAGTGCCATTCCAAGCACTGCTAATTGAGTCATCCAAAAAAGTCGGGCATAAAACTTTTCTTCTTTAGGCGTTTTTATTCCAAACTGCTGAACAAACAATACATAAACCAATAAATACAACCATCCTAATAAAGCAATATGAGAGTGCGTATGTAAAATATACAAAAATGTCACTCCTTCTATCGGGTAGACGAACATACTTCTTAGCAAAAGTCCTAATAGGGCTGCTGTAAGAAAGTTGATCAAAGGAATGATGTAATAGACTGGTTTCATAAGCTGTTATACAAGAAGTGCCTTAAACTTAAAGGTAAGGCACTTCTATGAAATTTGAAAAAGATTACTCGAATTTTTGTTCTAATACTATTGCACTTGGGAACAAAATATTATTTTCTAAGTGAATGTGTTTATGCAGGTCATCTTCGAACTCTTTTAGCATAGCGTAAGTAACCTTATATGTATTACATCCATCTGCTGGTGGTGTATAATTATTAGACAACTCAGCTATTTTTCGGAAACGCTCACCTTCCCCATCATGTTCATGCATCATCATAGCTACTGGATTTTGTACTGTACCAAAATGAGGTGTTTCTAAAGATTGTCCTGAGATAGTTGAAGACACCATCTTACGAATAAATGGAAACAGAACAAGCTCTTCTTTTTTTAAGTGTTGGCTTAGCTCCGCTGCACATCCAATAAACAATTCATTTATTTCAATTAACTCTGGGTGTCTACCTCCATGTACTCTACTCAGTTTATTTAAAAATTGTAATAATACTGGGATCTTCTCCTCTACATATCGATGGTGTGTCTTCTCAATATAATCAGCTAACAAGTCTAAAGGCCAATGTCTAAAATCGATATTATTCTCTGCTTGTTGTGTCAATAAGCGTTCTAATTCTCCTATTAGTTCTTCTCTATTGACTGACTTCTTTTCACATACCTCTTCAATAGTACGTCCTCCTTTACAACAAAAATCAATTCCATATCTATTAAATATTGCTGCTGTTCTAAAATCTTCTGCTACAAATGAGCCTACTGTTCTATTTATCATGATTGCTTTTTTTTAATGTTAATTTGAATACGAATAAGACGATAGCGAAAATACCTACTGTAAAGATTACGTCACCGATGGTACGTAGCCATTTCAGCGTATTCATAGCTGGTAGCTGCATAAGTTCGCTAGAACGTGCATACCACATACCGTGTTGAATACTTTCAATCGCTTGCCAAATACCGATAGGTAATAAACTTAAAAGTGCCATTAATAATAACCCTAAGTTCAATCCCCAGAAACCTATTTTCAACAACTTCTCATTCCATTTGATATCTCTATATATACTTCTTAGTACGAATAGCATAAGTCCAATTCCCAACATTCCATATACTCCAAATAAAGCAGTATGTGCGTGAAGAGGTGTTGTATTAAGTCCTTGTACATAATACAGTGCTATCGGTGGATTAATAATAAAGCCAAATACACCTGCTCCTAAGAAGTTCCAGAATGCCACTGCTATCATAAAGTATATAGGCCATTTATAATCTTGTAACCATCCTTTATGTGTAGATATTTTATAGTTCTCATAAGCTTCATAACCTATCAAAGTCAAAGGCACTACTTCTAAAGCACTGAATGTTGCTCCTAATGCCATTACTGCAGTCGGCGTTCCAGAGAAATATAAGTGATGGAATGTACCTATAATTCCCCCTGACATAAATACAATAGTAGAGAACAATGCGCCATTAGTAGCTGTCTTGGTTTTAATCAACCCCATTCGTACGAATAAGAACGCTAAAACAACAGTTGCAAACACTTCAAAGAAGCCCTCTACCCATAAATGCACTACCCACCATCTCCAATATTCTGCTATTGCCAAGTTAGTTTGTCTTCCCCACATTAGCCCTGCTCCATAGAATAAAGCAATTGCACCACATGAGATTAAGAAAAGTATAATCAAATTGCGATGGCTTCCTTTTTCTTTCAATACAGGTAACAATGGTCTAATCATTAAAGCTAACCATACAAATAAGCCTACAAATAAGAAGATCTGCCAGAAACGACCTAAGTCTACATATTCATATCCTTGATGTCCGAACCAGAAGTTCTGTACTAAGTTTAGTTTTTGCATAATACCAAACCACTGACCAATCATAGACCCCAACACAATAATCAATAAGGCTATAAATAGGAAATTCACTCCGAATACTTGAAACTTAGGATCCTTACCTCCTACTGCAGGTGCGATATATAATCCGGTTCCTAACCAAGCAGTAGCTATCCAAAAAATAGCCAATTGGGTATGCCATGTACGCGTAACAGAGTAAGGTAAAATCTGATCTAATGGAATACCATATAACCCTTGTCCTTCTACTCCATAGTGAGCTGTTATAATTCCTAATCCTACTTGTAATAGCATCAATAAACATACTACCCAGAAATATTTCTTCAAGATAGTCATACTCTTAGTTACAGTTCCATTTGATACTGGATCTTCCATTGGCACCATATCTTCTTCCTCTTGCTTAGAGGCTACGTGATAATAAACTAATACCCCTACAGCAAAAATCAATAAGATAACACTCACTCCAGACCAAGCAATAAGAGGTGTGGTAGCTACGTTACCTACTAACTCTTCCGCAGGCCAGTTATGTGTATAACTAACATCATTATCTGGTCTATTAGTTACAGTAGCCCATGTTGCCCAAAAGAAGAAAGCATTCATTTGTTTCAATCTTGTTGGATCAGTTAGCGCATTATTAGGTATTGCATAATCTTTACGCAGTTGCGTAAATTCGGGATCATCTGTAAACAATTTAGTATAATACTCCTGAAGATGTAAACGAGCTTTATTTCGTTCCTCTGTAATCGTCAAAACACCAGTTACTTTGTCATAAGTATTAGCTCTAATATTAGCTTGTAAATGTGCTTTTAAATAAGCCTGTTCTTCTAATGAACTATTTTCATAAGACTTATTATACTTCTCTTGAGCATAATACTCCAATAAATACAATGCTTCTCTATGCAGAAAATCAGCAGTCCAATCAGGAGCAACATAAGCTCCATGTCCCCATACAGAGCCAACTTCTTGTCCTCCTATACTCTGCCAGACATTCTGACCGTCTTTTATATCACTAGCAGTTAATACAATTTCACCATTAGTTGTTCTAACTTCG
Organism: Myroides sp. C4067; assembly: GCF_038039665.1. NCBI lineage: Bacteria > Pseudomonadati > Bacteroidota > Flavobacteriia > Flavobacteriales > Flavobacteriaceae > Myroides > Myroides sp. C4067. Next base: position 52,611 of record NZ_JBBPHJ010000009.1, on the reverse strand, counting down.
ATGGGTACTGGTGGTGCTTCTTGATAAATTTCAATACCGAAATAACCGAGTACCCCAAATGAGAATAACATTACTATCGTAAATGCTATCCATAACTTTCTTTGTCTATTTTTCATACTTTTAAATAGAAGACTTTTTTATCCTTTATTGTTTTGTAAAAAAAGGGAAGTTACTTCCCACGTATAATTACAACTTCAAGAAAGTATCACCAGACTTGGTACCATTGGCTAACTCTCGCAAAGTAGTAGTTTCTAACATATTTCTCAACCCTTCTCGGATTGCTTTAAATTTAAAGTGAACAGGACATGGGTGCGTCTCAGAACACTGAGCTAACCCTAATCCACATCCCTTGTAGATAGAATCACCATCGATCACATTCACCACCTCACATAGCTTAATATTGTCTAAGTTTGCTATCGGAATTTCAAATCCTCCTCCTACTCCCTTAACTGATTCAATCACTCCACTCTTAGATAGCTTTTGAAGTATCTTAGCTGTAAAAGCTTCTGGAGCATCTATCTCTTTTGCTATTTCTTTAAAGCCTACACGCTCCCCTTTCAGTGAAGATACTGAGATAAAAACAACTGAACGAATAGCGTATTCACAAGCTTTAGAAAACATATCATTTATTTTAATAGTACAAATATAAAACAATTCTACATATAAAAGACAATAAAGTCCTTTATATATAAAATAAAAAAGCAATATCAGTCTATTGAACTAATATTGCTTCATATAGATAATTATAACTTATCTAAAAATTATTTCTTTTATTACCTCTCTCCCTAATTCTTCATTTATCATTCTAATTATCTTACTCTTTCCATAAGTTAATTCCTCACGTACGATAGGAGAAGATAAAGCTACATAAAGTACATCACGTTTTAAGAGTATATCTAATGTATAATTAGCTATTCCTGGTCCTAATAGATTCTTCCAAGCAGCACGAACATCAAGATTATCAATTCCCTTATCAAGGTTATTCTCTTTTATAAATATTTTTAAAAGATCCTGAATACTACTCTCTTCTCGTAATCGTTTATTTACATCATACTTCTTCAATGCCTAAATTATTTTAAAGTAAAAGGTACCGCCTTTTTATAATAGTAGATAATATCATTTTCGTTTTTTACAACAAACTCATCCTCATCCAATTCTACTAACTCTTCCTTCCATTCAGCAAACTCAGTCTTATACATTAACCAAGTCTTACCTGCCTCATTAACTATAGTTAGGTTTTCTTGCACCTCATTCGTTAAATACTCACCATTCACCTGTGGCATTACTTTCTGACGAAAACCAACTCCTTTATCATTTATCTCAAAGAAATCAATAGAAGAATTAATGGTATAATCTTTCACCTCACCATCTGGCAATTTTGCTTTCTCTATTTCCCAATAACCATTAATTACCTTTAAGTCCTCAGGTGTAAATTCTTTCCCACAGCTTGCTACTAAAAAAAGTATACCTATGAAAAACACTTTATATAATCTACTCATAACTATTACTTCTATTTAAAAAATGAATCAACAAATTCAAATTTATTAAACACTTGCAAATCTTCGATTCCTTCTCCTACACCTATATACTTAACAGGTATTTGGAATTGATCAGATATACCAATAACTACACCACCTTTAGCAGTTCCATCTAATTTAGTTACAGCCAAACAGTTTACTTCTGTTGCTGCTGTGAATTGCTTAGCTTGTTCAAAGGCATTTTGTCCTGTAGAACCATCTAATACCAACATCACATCATGAGGAGCATCTGGAATAACTTTCTGCATAACACGTTTAACTTTAGTAAGCTCATTCATTAAGTTTACTTTATTATGTAAACGACCGGCTGTATCTATAATTACAACATCAGCGTTCTGAGTTACTGCAGACTGCAAAGTATCAAAAGCAACAGAAGCTGGATCACTTCCCATTTGTTGTCTTACAATTGGCACACCTACTCTATCTGCCCACACTTGTAATTGATCAATAGCAGCTGCTCTAAATGTATCTGCAGCACCTAATACAACATTCAATCCTGCTTTCTTAAATTGATAAGCTAACTTTCCTATCGTTGTTGTCTTTCCAGCACCATTTACTCCTACTACCATCAATACATAAGGCTTTTTATCTTTTGGAATTTCAAACTCTGTTGCTTCACCAGATTGAGTCTCTGATAACAACCCTGCTATCTCATCTCTAAGAATCTGATTTAACTCATCTGTTCCAACATATTTATCTCTCGAAACACGCTCTTCAATACGCTCAATAATTTTCAATGTAGTATTAACACCTACATCAGATGACACAAGTATTTCTTCTAGATTATCAAGTACATCATCATCTACTTTTGACTTACCAGCAACTGCTTTAGTCAGTTTTGAGAAAAAAGAAGATTTAGACTTTTCTAAACCTTTATCTAAAGTTTCCTTCTTTTCCGAAGAAAATAACTTCTTAAAAAAACTCATATTACTTTTATTAACTACTGCAAATATAAAGAATAAAAAGTGAATCAATTTACCCAAATCACAGGATAAAAAAATAAACAACTTTTGTTCTTTTTATTATAAATGAAAAAAGCATCCATAAAAGGTGCTTTCAAATAAAACTTGGTATCATAAATATATACACAAAAAAAGCTGCCTATAATAGACAGCTTTTCAAGATCTTTATAATGGTAAAATTACTTCTTGTTTAAGAAATCATCCACAAAGTCAGGAGCCATAACAGCTTCAACGAATGTGTAAGCTCCAGTTTTAGGAGATTTAACCATTTTAATTGCTTTCGTCAACTTTTTAGAAGATGTTCTTAAAGTCGCTACGGTTTTCTTTGCCATGACTAATAATTATTTAATTTCTTTGTGAACTGTTACTTTCTTCATGATAGGATTAAATTTCTTAATCTCTAATCTATCAGGTGTGTTTTTCTTATTCTTAGTCGTGATGTATCTTGAAGTTCCTGGTAAACCAGATGCTTTGTGTTCAGTACATTCTAAGATTACTTGAATTCTGTTCCCTTTCTTTGCCATCGTATTCTATTTTTTAATGGTATGAATTATTTTACTAATCCTTTTGCTTTTGCATCTTTCAATACAGCAGTAATACCTTTTTTGTTAATTGTTTTTAATGCAGACGTTGATAATTTCAATGTTACCCATCTGTCTTCTTCAGCAATGTAGAAACGTTTTTTAACTAAGTTCACAGAAAACTTTCTCTTAGTTTTATTCATCGCGTGAGAAACGTTGTTTCCAACCATTGCTCTTTTACCAGTAATTTCACAAACTCTTGACATTATTTCTTATCTTTTATTTCAATATTCAAAATCAGGGTGCAAAGTAACGAAAAAGAAAATTATCTTACAAATTCTTTTAGGTTATTTTTTTAATATTTCATTATATATCAATTCTAAACCCTTTGCTATAGCACTGTTTATAACCTTTTCTCTTGGTTGGCCTAATTCATATTTTTTTGTAAACACTCCTGTAGGCGTTGCGATTCCTATACATACAGTTCCTACCTCGACATCAGAATCTCCCTTAGATGGTCCAGCATTCCCAGTAGTAGCAATTGCATAGTCACTATTAAATTTTAATCGTGCTTGCTCAGCCATTTCCATAGCTACTTCTTCACTAACTACTGTATATTTATTTATTGTATCTTGATTAACTCCTAGTATATTTACTTTACTCTCGGTTGCATAACATACCATTCCTCCTTTAAAGTAAGCAGAAGAGCCTGGTTTAGCATTAAACATAACAGCTAACCGTCCACCTGTACAACTTTCTGCAAAAGAAATAGTTTTATTTCTAATTTGCAACTCTTTTATAATAATTTCAGGAAAGTCAATATCCTCATAAGCTCGAATATATGCTTTCACAGACTCAGGCATTCTATCAATTTGCATCTCAATGCTTTGAGACAAGAAATCTTGATTAGAACCTCTACTTGACAGACGTAATCTTACTTTACCAGGGCTTGGTAAATAAGCTAATTTTATATCTGACGGTAAATTATTCTCCCAATCTTCAAGATATTCTGCTAGTAAACTTTCTCCGATACCATAAGTAATTATCGTTTTATGGATATTAAATACCCCCTTAAAGTGATCTTTAATATAAGGAACTAATTGCTCACTAAATATTGTTTTCATTTCAAGAGGAACTCCTGGAAAAGAAACAAAAGTAGTGTTGTTTTTTTGCATTAACATACCTGGAGCAGTCCCTACAGTATTAAATAAAACAGTAGAAGTAGAAGGCACTAAAGCTTGCTGTTTATTAACCTCTGAAATAGGCTTTTTAAAGTAATTCTCTATAAGTGTCGTCACATGAGCTAAAACTTGCTCATCTATGACTAGATGATCCTCAAAAAAGTCACAAAACACTTTTTTAGTCACATCATCCTTAGTCGGTCCTAATCCTCCTGTCATTATAACTAAATCCACCTGTCCCATTTGAGAAGACATAGCCTTCTCTATTGATTCTTTTTTATCAGAAATAGTTATAATTTCTGATACTTCGAATCCTAACAAATCGAGTTCCTTTGCTAAATACACAGAATTAGTATCTACAATCTGACCGATGAGAATCTCATCTCCTATAGTGATTATACTTGCTTTCATACTATCATTTATAAACTAAAGTCTTTCTGTATTTCTTTACGAGCTTTCTTTACTCTCTCTTTAAAGATTTTAAAGGTCTCTTTGACAGCTTTAGTCTTTCCTTTTTCTTTAACCCATTCTTCTATTAAAGAAGCCTCTTCGATAGCCTGTTCCATTCCTAAAAATTCCAATGAAGGCATCAATATATTCATACTTTCTGCTACATCACCATAGTTCTTATCATTGATCCCTATCTTTATTTTTTTGACCAGATCTTTAGATTCTTCAACAAAAACGATTAAGCCAGCTTTCACTAACGCTTGGTCGTCGTTATAAGTCTGTAATATAGGTCCTAAATCATAATGAAGTGCCATACGCTTATTTTACATTTAAACGGAATAACCTTTTACCTGCTAGAGTTCCTTCTAGCACATCTCCCTCATTTACTTTCCCTACTCCTTTTGGAGTACCAGTGAAGATTAAATCTCCTTTCTTCAGAGTAAAATACTTAGATACTTCTGCTATAGTTTCATCTATATTCCAGATCATCTGTGCAGTACTAGCTTCCTGTACTGTATCTCCATTTTGTATTAACGAGAATGTAGTATCATAAAGATTTTCTAATTCTTGCTTATCAATAAACTCACCTAACATAGCAGACCCATCAAAAGCTTTTGCCTTCTCCCAAGGCAATCCTTTTTCTTTTAATTTACTCTGCATATCCCTAGCTGTAAAATCGATTCCTACAGTAACCTCGTCATAATACTTATGAGCAAACTTAGGTTCTATATATTTACCTACTTTAGTAATTTTTACAACTACTTCTACTTCATAATGAATATCATCAGAAAACTCAGGAATAGCAAATGGACACTCTCTACCTAATAAAGCAGAATCAGGTTTAATAAATAATACAGGCTCTGAAGGTCTTTCATTGTTTAGCTCTTCAATATGCTCTACATAATTTCTTCCTATACAAACTATCTTCATAAAGATGTAATTACAACTTATTATTTAATTTTCTCAATTTCAGACCAGTCAATACTTTCTTAGTATACAATGGAAAATCTGCATTCTGAATCCAACCATAGTACCCAGGCTCATTCTCCAAAACATCGTCTACTAATGCTCCTTTGTGCTTTCCAAAAGTAAATATTTCTTTACCTTCTTCATTTAATGCAATAAACCCAGCGAAGTCAACACTTTTCTTACGAGTAGTAAACTCAGACAACGACTTCATATCATTCTCTAAGTCCTCATATCTATCTAATTGTGCTTTTAATATCTCATAAGTCGCATTTGTATCTGCCGCTGCTGAATGTGCATTATCTAAATTCTCATTACAATAAAAACGATAAGCAGCACTTAATGTACGCTCTTCCTTTTTATGGAAGATTGTCTGGATATCTACTGACACTCTATTTCCCATTTCAAAATCTACTCCTGCTCTCAATAATTCTTCTGCTAATAGTGGGATATCAAAACGATCTGAATTAAACCCAGCTAAGTCAGAATCTTTAATCATATTGTACACTAGTGGAGCTAATTCTTTAAACGTTGGCTCATTCGCTACCTTCTCATCAGTAATACCATGTATAGCTGTAGACTGTGCAGGTATAGCTCTTTCTGGATTTACTAACCAAGTCTTGCTTTCTTTATTTCCATTTGGAAACACTTTTAATATCGATATTTCTACAACTCTGTCTCTTGCTACGTCTATACCTGTTGTCTCTAAATCAAAGAAACAAATTGGTCTATGTAATTTCAACTCCATTATTCTATTTTTATTTAATTACAAATATAATAAATGTAAACTTTAGCATATTAAAAACCAATACTAACTTTTTTAACATTAATAACTAATATCGACATATTTACTTTTTATTATCTTCATGAATATATAACAATTATCACAAATAATAAAGGCTATTCTTAAACAGAATAGCCTTTAAATAAAACATTTAAAATAACATATCTAACCAAATCTATGACTCAAAAGGTGATTTCTTCACCTCATCATCTATATCACTAGACAAACTTCCTAAGAACACTGTAATATCATCTATTTGCTCTTGACTTAATTTTACATTAGTTTGTAAACTAGCCATAATACGCACAGCCTCTTTCAAATCCTCCACAGAACCATCGTGAAAATAAGGACCTGTATGTTCTATATTTCTTAATCCAGGCACTTTAAACAAATATTTCTCTGCATCTTTTTTACTTAAATCAGCTAATCCATTATCAATCTTAGCAGATTTAGTTTCTTGCCAATAATCACCGTACACTCCGAATTTCTGGAACATCTGTCCTCCTAGTGCTACTCCATTATGACAAGTAATACATCCCACAGAAATAAATGTTTCTAATCCCTTTTGCTCTTGTGCTGTTAATGCAGCTACATCTCCATCTAAGAACTTATCAAATCTACTCTCTGGCATTAATGTACGTTCAAATGCACCAATGGCATTAGTAATATTTTTAAATGTGATAGGTTCTTTATCCGATTTATATACAGCTGCAAACTTCTCCTTATACATATCGATTTTACGCAACCTATCTTCTAATTCTTTTTCATTTTTAATATTGTGCTCTACTGGATTTAGAATAGGCCCTCCAGCCTGCTCTTCAACATCTTTTGCTCTCCCATCCCAAAATTGCATACTATGTAAAGCTGCATGAAAAACAGTAGGTGAATTACGCCCCCCTAAAGACCCATCATCTCCAGGAGAAAAGGCTAAATTATCTACCCCATAGGTATTTAAATTATGGCATGAATTACAGCTGATATTTCCATCTTTAGAAAGATTCGTATCAAAATATAAATATTTTCCTAAGGCTACTTTCTCTGGATCTAAATTTGTATTCTCTACAGAAGAAATAGGTTGAAAATAAGCTGAGGCTTTAGTTAATAATTCTGATTTGTTTTCTTCTTTATGATCTGAACTACTTGTTTGTTCCTTTTTACAACTGACAAATGCCAATAATACAGTCAATAAAACTAGATGCTTTTTCATATTTAATACTACTTTGATTTATGATATCAAGTTACTTAGTATAAAGAAGAAGAAGAATGACATATATCACCTTACACCACTACTTCTGGTTTTACTATTTATTCAACTTTAAACCCTTAAATCAACCATAAACTTAAAAATAACTATCAAAAAACAAACATCACACAATATTTATTTTGTTTTATTAAATATTTACTCTATTTTGGCTATAACCAACAACGATAAAATACTATGAAAACAATTTATTCTCTTCTTATCTCTTTCTCTTTAGCGATAATTTGTACAAGTTGTCACACCACAGAAACAATAGTATCTTCACCCTATAAACTAAAGAATGAAAAAACAGTAGTCTATTCCGCTAAAACCTTTATGTTTAAAAATTACTTTTTCACCTATGAGAACGGTGAAGCTACTTTAGTATATCAACAAGATGCTAAACTAAATGAAAAGACAGAGCCTGTATATTTAACACTAAGAGAAAATAAAGAAAACACTAGATTTCAGGAATTCACAGATAAGACTAAACAAATTACTGTAAAAATTATTAGTGATTATGAAGTAAGGTTACAGTTAGACAAAGCCCGATATACATTATATACTTCTAATCATTTAAAAGAAGTAAATGCCGATACTCAACGTATATTAGCAGATATTGCTTTATGGAAAAATGAACGTTATTAATATTATATAGCCTTCAAGGAATCAAAAGGTTTTCTACTAAGTGTAAAATAAGCTAGACTATTATAATATCTAATAAACAGAGAGGAACTATTCAATGAATAGTTCCTCTCTGTTTATTACCACCTATTTTAAAAACTACCGTTATCAAATACTATTAAAAATAGCTCCTATATTATCTTTTCTAAATATTTATAAACTTGGTTCATAGCCAGACACTTCCTCTCTTAACCAAGTCGGAATTTCTATTGTTTTCTTCTCTTTAATATCGATCATCACTTGTGTACTCGTACCTATCGCATGCAAGATCAAATCTCTATTCTCCCCTTCACTAACAATAGCGTATTCAATCTCAAAACTCTTACCTCCCATTTTTGATATCCTTACACCAATTCTCGGGTGTTTTACATCTAGCTTAATCTCTTTAACATAATTACACGAAATGTTAGCAATAACAAACATATGCTTAAACCAGTCCCATGTTTTACTTGCCTGATTCATATAATACCCTCTACCGATTTGAAAATAGTCTATATAGATTACATTATTAACGTGTCCTAAGGCATCCATATCACTCCATCTTATTTCTAATGGGTGGTAAAACCTAAAATCATTACTATTAAATTCCATATTTACTCATCTAAAGTTTGAGATTCAAGATATAAAAAACATATTAAAACACAACTCTACTTTCTTCATAATATCTAAACTCTATGCAAAAAGTTTTTATTTCAGAAGTGTATTGATGTTATTCTTCATTTATGGTATTGTTCACATCATTTCTTTTACTTCCAAATATGGCTTCTTTCCAATTGTAATCCTTTTTTAAAAAGCTGATTTCTCTCTTTAAATCAAATCGTTTGATAACAGTAAGATTAAATGTACTTGTCAATAGTCCTGTTTGATAATCCTTTTTCATATTTAGAAATAAACCATTCGCTATAGCAGATGCACTAATTATCCATTCTTCCCCAATATAACCAAGAGAAAAACGCCCTACTACAGAAGGATTAACTGTAAAAATTCTTTTATTCGTTAATAAGTTTTCTTCTATTGCTCCATTCACACCAAATGTAAATGCGCCTGCTACCAATACTTTTTTATACGGTACCCAGTTATACCCATACCCTATATTAGGACCAAAATGATATGTACGTTTATCATAATCTTGCAACTCTTCAGAAAAAACCGGAATATTCCGTAGTGATGAATAAAACACCCCTCCTCCTAATAATAAAGAACCTGCAGATTTTACTTGTACTTTATTAAAGTCGTAAGCAGCACCTAAAGAATACTTTTCATTATTCCATACGTATTGAAACAAGGCTCCATACATATGAATTTTAAAATCTGGAAATATATCATCCTCTGTTGGGGTATCATCTTTATGATCTCCTGTATAACGATAAAATCCTTTATTTCGTTTGTAATATAAATCAATCAGAAATTTATCTCCATAATGATGATATTGAAAATCTGTTGCTTTTGTTTTCCCTTTTTCTTTTTCTCTCATAAAAGAAAAACCATGACTAAAACTAAAAGAAGAACTACCCCATAAAAAACCTACCCCTATACTCACAGGTTTATTAGACTCAAAAGTCTGTGTGCTTTTTTTATCTTCTAAAGTATAGTCTAACGCTAATACATCCTTACCAAAAGCAAACTTAACACCATAAGACTTTATATGATCTCTTACATAAGTAGAATCAACCTGTGCAACAACAGACATTGACAACGAAAAGAATACTAATACTATTAAATACCTCACTATAACTGACAATTAATTATCTCAAAACAATATTAATAAAAAAACCTCTAGTCTTACAACTAGAGGTTTATTAAGTTTTTAATAGACTAAAAGATTTAGTTTACATCATAGTAGTCATATACATGATATTCGTTAAATGCAATTTCTTCATCACATTCTAAAGTTGAATAATGCTTCTCACCAGCATCAAATAGAACAAGATTTAAACGTTTAAATAATAAATTCAACATTTCTTTCTGTCCTTCTTCATCCAACTCTAAGGTCATTTTTACAATGTGCTCTTTACTTTCTGTGCTTTTTTCTTTATCTACACAGATTAGAGTTGCTTTAAAGTCACTAATACCTGTCAAAGATATTCCTACAACTTTAAATCTCTCTTGATCTACATCAAAGTACTCCCCAATACTACTGATGTAATTCCCTTTTTTTGCTGCGATGATATCTGATATATCAGCCGCAATACTTCCTGTGAAGTCATTGAATTGTACTTCTGCTTTCATAAAACAACAAAATTTAATTTTCTTTTCATTGATAAAGATACTAAAACATTAGTTCTCACAACATTATATATTATTTTTAAATTACTATCCATTTTTAAGAAACTTTGAGACACTATAACCTATTTTTTTTGATAAAAAACAATATAAAAACCAATTATATCTTAAACAATTCAAATTATTTGTATTTTTTTAATATATACAAATACGTTTTAAAAAAGTCAAACACTCATTTTTATCAAAAAAACAAAAAATAAACATATAATATAAATATAACCTTAATTTCAAACAATATTGAAATTAATAAAACAACGAAATTTCAATATTAAAAATATATCCAAACAAAAACTATTAAAACAGTTCAACAAAAAAGTAAAAAACAACACTAACAATTCACATTACGTCAATCATTGACATTGTGAAAATCTCATAAAAGCGCGAAACAAGATATTTTTTATTAAAAACACATATTTTTTTTCATTTACAAGCTTCTTGTTGCTTTCTTTATGATGTATAAAATATCCTTAGAAGTACTTTCGTTTTCCCATTGATTACAAATTCCTATAACAAAATCAGGCCTTGTTTTAGATGCATCATTTAACCAATTACCTACACTATCCTTCACATACTTAGAAGTATCTCCTTTCAAAGCTTCTAATAAAGGAAGTCCCATTTCAGGATCCTCTTTTAATTTGTCAATATGTTTACACCACACTCCTCTAGGTCGAGTTGACTCTGTCGCAAACCTTCTTATGTATTCATTTTTATCACTAGTCCAGTCAAGTAGTAGTATTATACTTTCCTCTAGATTATCTGTGATATCAGCACGTACCGCCATCCAACAAATTTCTCTAACACCAAAATGAGCATCCGCCGCAAAGTATTTAATCTCTTCTAGCTTTTCGCTGATACTTAATGTTTCATCATAACCTATGAAATAGGTCGCCCAACAGCGTACTAAATCACTTTTATGCTTTTTCAGTAGCTCAAACAATTCTTCATCTTCATTTTCTTTTGTTAAACAAAACAGAGTATATCCTATACACTGATTAATAGAATTCACTGTTGGCTTTTTTATACTCTCTATAGCATCTAATACTATGTCTATATAAGTGTCTTTTTTTAAATCTGATAATACATGCTGTACCAACAACCTCTGATCAATAGCTAGCCATTCTGTCAAATTCACACTTGACAACTCACCTTTATTTAACATCGCTAAAACATCTTCAGGAATATCTTTAATTGACCTTGCTCCTTTTCTATTCTCCATAATGAACATTCTTAAAACAAAATAAAGCTCTTACGAGCTTTATTCTTTATCTATATAATAATAGGACTCTACTGTAAAGATAAATATACAGTCTAAATGTTACAAAACATTAATTACCTCTTTCAATTCTAATCGATTACCATAATTCACATCCATATATCTAAAGCTAATTCTTCCCTCTTCATCTACTAAATAGACAGCAGGTATATTTAACTCCGCTTTTTCTGTTTGATTCAGATGCTTTAGATCTATTCCAAGCATTTCATAATGAGGCTGTACGAAATCCTGCAGTTCAAATTTGATATCTAATGCCTCACCTAATGTTAAGTCCTCATCCTGAACAACCGAAAAAGGCATTTGAAGTTCTCTCTTCCATTCTCTAAGTTGCTCTATATTCATTGGAGATACCACAATCACCTCAACTCCTTTATCTTGTAACATTGGATAATAACTCATTAAATGAGCCATCTCTATATTACAAAAAGGACACCAATTTCCTCGTACAAAACTCACTAAGGTCTTTTTCCCTTGAAACAACTTGTCAATAGAAACCTTCTGATTATTTTCATTTATCACTTCCATAGAAGAAAACATCATTCCTACTTCTGACGTTGTACCAAAACTTTTTGTTTGCAAATCTGCAATAGAATTACCAAAAGCGTTTAGAATTTCCACTGGTACTTGTGATTGCATTCCTTGAGTAATTGTATCTAATGCTTGTTTTATTTCTTTCATATTAAAATCTTATTTTTGCAAAGATGATAATCACTTTATTATCATACAATACCGCATATATTTACCCCATAGGGATAAAAAAGTCACTTTTATGAATACAAAAGCACGAGCAATAGAAGAAAAAATTTGTCCACTTGAATTTGCAGTTAATGTAATCAGTGGAAAATGGAAAATTCCAATCGTTTGGCAAATCAATCAAGGTCATAAACGACCAAGCGAAATGCTAAAGGGAATCATGAAAGTAGACCGTCGTGTACTTAACCAACAACTAAAAGAATTAGAACAAGACGGAGTCTTGTACAAAATAAGTTATAATGAACTTCCTCCTAGAGTAGAATATTTCCTTACCCCACTAGGAGAACAATTAGTAGAAGTTTTATGGAAACTAAATACTTGGGGCGAGACCTTATTAAAAGAAAAAGAGACTACCGAATAGTCTCTTTTATATTTTATTAATACAAATCTTTACTCTTTAAAGAAATCATCATTTCATTATTCTCTACGATCATTTCTGAGTTGGTAAACTTAGCAGGGATATTAGTAGGATACCAATTGCGATCAGGTGTCACCATAATAATCAAACCTTGATCATCTCCCAGTGCCAAGAACTGTTCTGTAGGTTCTGCTTTTTTAAAATAGCTTAGATTATATTCTTGAATTAACTTCTCTGCCTCGACTATTGGTTTCTCTACCACTACACCTATCTCACTAATACAAGTAATTTGTACAGGATCAAAAGGTTCTTTCAATGAAAGTAAAATATCTTCTCTTGCTATAAACTCTAAGATATTCCCGTTATTATCTGTAAAATAAATAGACTTCGCCTTCCATGCTTCAAAATGAGTAACCAAATTACCTTCTACATTCTCTATTAAATCAACATGCTCTCTTGACCAGATTAATGCTTCTTCTATCTGATTAGAAGGAATATTAAAAGCAAAGTGATATACATTGACAGGAGTATCCACCTCTTTAAACGTAAGAATAGTTTCTCCTGCTTGTACAGCAAAGCTCTCTTTCGTCTCTTCAATAATATCAAAGTCTAATACCTCTGTATAAAACGCTCTTGTTTCTTCTAATTGGTTTGTCTCTATATCTAAATTTACTATATACATCTTCTATTCTTTTTTATAAAAACAAATATCCTTAAACAGACTCATACTTACATATTAATTCCTCATCATTTATTTATATCTAGATAGATAAAGACTATGAATCTCTTACTTACCTTATATTACTATAAAGCATATATGTAGTATAGTACATCTCTCCATACTTGCTATCACTTAAGAGAAAATCAAAACCAAAAACACAATCATACTTCACTTCTCCTGATTTTGTTTCGTATTTCTGAGCCAATACCTTAACTTCTTTCTCATTAAATAAATGTATCTCTAGAGTAGATCGATCTATATCCATTGCAGCAACAGCTTGCATCTCTTTACCATCAAACAACAGCGGTATACGTACTTCATTTAATTCTAAACTTTCAATATAGTTTATTCTATTTTGCTTTAGGTCATACTCAGTAGTATGTTTCTTTTGAAACCAAATATTATCAATTCCAGCACGTTGTTCAGCAAGACTGTATCTAAAGTCTTTATTTAAAAAAGCAATTTTATCTTTAGTAGAATCATAATGATAACGGTGTTGTCTTACTTCTGCATTATTTAAAGAAACTGTAATTAATTCTTCCGAAACTAAAGTATACTCTTTGATAGGTATACGTTTCTTATCTGCGTTTTTTTTATAAAAAACTAGACCTCCTATAATCAAAACAATCAACAACAGATACATCATTACCAAAAACTTAAACTTGTTCCTCTAACTTAACCTATTACAATAAACAACTCTTCCCTTTTACTCCTACTCCTTTTTCATTCTGCAGTATTAGTGTAATATTATTTTCTATTCAATCACCTCATCTATCTATAAGCTCCACCATTCCCTCTTACCTCAAACTCATCACAACAATTTATCTCTTGTACCCATTCGATAAGATCACTTTCATCTACACATAAATCACTATAATCTTCTTTATTACCTACTTCAGTATACTTTTGCTTCATATGCTTAAAGCACATCATTGTTCCAAAAGAGCTATTTCCATAAATACTATAATCCCCATATAGACAACCATAACAATTCTTAAATGAATACCCTTGAGGCAACTGTTTCTTTAATTGGTCAAACGCTACCTCAACAAATCCACTCTTCCCTACCAAAACCTCTTCCTTCCATGTCAATTCAGTCCTAACTTCTTCATGGAAACTTGCATTATCGGATTCTTTATAGCTACCATGACTAAAGCACATCATTAATTCTGCAAGCTCTGTAATCCCATCTGATGACAATAAATACTGAGATACAGTAAATTCAAATTGACAATCTGTCAAACAGTTATCTAGATCTGAGGCAAGAGTTATCCATGTACTATGAATGATTCCTTCTTCTAAATCTCCTTGATAACATAAATCAGTAAACTCTCTCCCTTTAAACAGTAATCCTTCTATTTCTACAGAGAGATATTCTCCATCGTAATGTATTTCTATAGGAACACTCTTATTCTTATGAGTATAAACACCTTGATACACCATCCTCAATCTTCTTTTATCTAATTTGGTATTTCAACAATAAAAACTTTCTAAATAACTGAATTAGAGTGCAAATGTATAGCAAAATCACAAAATAACTTTATCCCTTTTGGATACTTTATATCGCTGTACACAACTCTATTAAGAAACCATTATGATCTAAAACATACCCTACCGTCTGTCCCCAAGGCTTTACTGTTACAGGCTCATATACTGTGCCTCCTGCTTGTTCT
The DNA here is from genome assembly GCF_038039665.1 of Myroides sp. C4067. Taxonomy (NCBI): domain Bacteria; kingdom Pseudomonadati; phylum Bacteroidota; class Flavobacteriia; order Flavobacteriales; family Flavobacteriaceae; genus Myroides; species Myroides sp. C4067. The sequence goes on along the minus strand of NZ_JBBPHJ010000009.1, from coordinate 37,224 downwards.
ACCTTTTGGATAGCTGAGGGTACATCCTCCACAACAAAGCCTAACTCGATCCCAAAAGGTTTCTCTTTACTCACCTGTTGATACCCCTTACTCAAATTACTACTTGCCAACCCTACTTGTGCAAAAGCAATCGTAGTATCTCCTGACACAAGCTCTGCATAATCAGCCTCTGGAGTGATGAACTTACGCACAAACCCAAATGCCTCTTCATAAAACTTTACAGTAGTCTCTACATCTACCACATACATAATGGTATAACTATATTTTATCATTTCTTTCTATTTAAAAAATTCTTCTTCTATTTCAGTAAACTCCTCTTGCTCATAGCATTTAATAGTTTTATCCTTTATCATAAAAATAGCTTGACAATGTTTGTATAGCACATCCGCTATATGTGAAGAGATAAACACGATACTCTCTTGAGACAAATGCTCTAGATACTTCATCAAATAATAATTAGCCTCTATATCTAGCCCATTAAAAGGTTCGTCTAGTATATACATCTTATACTCTTTCTGAAGTACAGCATTGAGATAGACCTTTTTCCTCATCCCTGTAGAGAATTCCTTGATTAACTTATCAGAAGGCAAGTCAAACAACAATTGATTCCCCAGTCCTTTTTGTCGTATTAAATGTTGGTAAAAAGTATAAAACTCCTCTGCTGTTAACTCATCATATACAGCAGGTTCGGCACTGCACCATCCTACCTCTTGCAGAGAAATAACCTTGTCATTTAATTCAACAGTACCTTTATACTTTTCTAAGCCAAGCATACATTTAAATAGAGTAGTCTTCCCTTCACCATTCTTTCCCATTACTCCATAAATACCTGGTTTATCTATAATAAACTGAATGTCTTTTAGAACAAGATGATTACCATAGCTCTTTTCTTTAATATTTACTTTCAACATTCTTTATCTGATTTAATTGACGAATTGCTCGTTTATACAAAAAAGGCATCGCTAATAATGGCAAGCCAATTCCTATAAGACAACTTGCTATAAACAATTGATGTTTTAATTCACTCTTATAAAAACTATACTTTAATACCGTGTTACACATTGGTAAAACTAGAACTAATACTCCCCAAAACACATAGTTCCAATCAAAAGACATTGCTAACACCAATAGTAAAACAGGCATTATAACTAGTAAAGAATTAAACATCTGTCCTTTTACCTGCTCTTCCATATACTCTCTACCACTTAACACACTTGTCATAATCTCTGTTTCCCTTTCTCTTTCAAAAGTTGGTATCATTGTTAAGATTCCTGCCAAGACAAAACTCCCTATAACCAAGTTTTCATTACTGTGATTCACTCCCATTATACTAAACAAGATCACCAGAGGTAATATCCATAACAATTTAAACTTCCTAAAACTAATCCTCCAAAAAGGATCTACTAATGAAAAAGGATACTTAACCACAGTTGACTGTTTCTTGGGGATAAAAGATAAGAGGTAGTATAACACGACTACACTCCCCATTCCCACATACTCTTGGTTCGCTATCAGCACAACTAAAAAAGGAAAACTATACAACAGATATTCAAACCACAATACTATCCGATAATGTTTATATACTTTTAACAATTCTATATCTGTTCTACTCAAGTGATATAGAATAACATCTAGGAATACAAAATAAAAAAGACCACGAACTACTTCATAATTAAAATATGCCAACACAGCTGTACCAATATATAATCCGATTATTAATGACATAGCTGTATAATCACCTTTAGAGATATACTTTCTAAAACGTATTTCTATTAAGTATTTTAAGAGGGTTAGCATATCTTTTTAATTTATACTACAAGATAAGTATTAAAAACTATCTATTCGTTACGAACAAAAACAAAAAAGTCGAAGCACTAACTTCGACTTTTTTTATATCTTTTTATTAGTCACTGTGAACTGTTAACAGTACACTGCAAACCTACCCCTATCCCTCAAAATCACCACAATCGTGAATATCAAAAGACTCTAATAAGCTCTTTAATGTATAAAAGCCTGCAGGTCTATACAGTTCTTGATCGATTACCTGTCCTTTTACAGTTAATTGATACACAGGATAATCATCTACTCTTTCAAAAACGAACTCATTTAATGGAGTATATATGGTTATCGTTTTATCCTTCTCTTCTATTTTAGTAATCTTATAAGAGATTTGTGTTTGCAAATCACATGCATTCATCAAGTTTATCATCTCTCCGTCTATAATAATATTAGCAACATCGCAAGCGTAGCAACTACCTCCAAACTCTAATCCATACTTCTTAGTCACTTCTTTAGCCTCTTTATCACTAATCTCCATCGGAACCAATAACTCACTTTGTAACTGCTTTACTTGCTTGCTTTCAGAAACAGATACAGTCGTTTCCAAACCTGCCTGTTCTACAGTTTTCTCTTCAATTGTATTATTCTGTTTGCAGCTCATCGTTATAGCTACTATACATATCAGCATTAATGCTCTTTTCATACCTTCTATATTTTCAGCAAATGTAGATATTATTACAACTAAACAACATCCCTATAAACAACTAATTTGAATACTTTCTCTAAGCCCAAAAATAGCTTTTAAAAATTCAAGAACGTGATTAACCTAGATAGTAATATCACAATAAAACTTGACTTTGTTAACCCTGAAAGTGCTGATGAGTTTATTGAAAAAGGTTGGGATGAAGAAAAACAGATGTACTACTATCTATGTTATTTCAATAAAAAAGTAAAGTAATCAAAAAATGCATCATAGTCCAATATTTATAATACATTTTTTTATTATAAATACTAACATTTAACATCTACTCTAAAAAACCATAAAGGCTGGGCAAACATAAGATTTGACACTAAAAACTTCATAAATGTTAATTTTTCACAATAACCTCAATTTTAATTAACAATTATTTTATATACATTCGCCATTGATAAATTAAAAACATAAACTAATTCTAATTAAAAATGAAAAAAACACTATTTTTTTTACTACTACTATCAACTCTTTCATGTAGTACAGATAATGATATAAAACATGAAGAGTATATAAACAAAGAAATCTCATCTAATGTAAGTCAACAAATAGAAACTACTAAACAACTTTTACTGAAGATTTCATAAATTTACCAAAAAACAATAGGTTTGAAACTCCTTTATGGGATAAATACTCAGTAGAAGACTATGGCAATTTCCAACATATAATAGTGCCTACTTTAAATTTAGTTGGCTTTAGAGAGTTTGATTTAATTGTAATTGTAAAAGATACTAATAGCTATTATGTACTAAAAAGTTTATTACCTCAAACATTTGACTCAAAAACTATAAACATAAATGGCATAGAATATCAACATACTCGTTTAAAACAAACAACAAATAGCAACGTCAATGAGAAATATAGCACTAGAAGTTGGATGGATGAGATTACTTTAACAACAACTGGAGGAGGAGTTAGTGGAGGAGGTAAATTAATTGGTCTTCCGATGGAAAGAGAAGAATTGGGAGGATATGGATCTGATTGGACATACGACCCTTCTTTTGATCCTGGAGGAGGAGGTAATTCTAGCAATGAAATAATTATACCTGCTACTCCTGAGGATAATCCTTTCAAACCTAAACCATATGAAATATGCAACAAATCAATTAATGTTAAAACAATTGGAAATAGCTATAATGCTTACATAACAGGTTTAGGTATTACTTTAGTAAACTATAATGGCAAAATAGTAAATATAAAAATACCAAATTTATACATTACAGTACCTAATTATAATATTAGCTCAAACAAATTTGAAGAAAATATAAAAGGAGCTTGGAGTATAGCTATTCAAAAAGCAACACGAGGCATTGGAAACAATCCAAACCCTACAATAATAAAAGACAATGTACAAAAATACATGATAGAGTGGTTAGCAAAATCATCTATTGTTGATAAATCATCTATTTCTGTCTCAACATCTAATAATATAAGTGTTCCTGAAACAAAAATAAATTACTGTTTATAATATTTTAACAAGTATGAATAAAATTAAAGTATCATTAATATCGGAAAAAATATTTGAAAAAAGTTTTCCAGAACTCTATAATGTAGTAAAAGAAAACTGCCTATTTAATATAACAGAAGAAACTACTTTGGAAGAGTTTGGAAATTTTCCACAAGTAATACAGAAACAAAAATTCATGCAAAATATATTTGCTAACGATGAACTAATTTTCAAAAATGATTGGTTAAAAAAAATATTAGAGCCTTTAGAAAAACTATTAAATAAAAAATTTTATAGTACAGTTGGAGGAAATCATTTTTCATTTACAGCATTTTGTTGGTTAGATGAATTTAATACTGAATCAACACGATTCTCACTAAACTTAAATATTAGCTTCAAAAACAATTTTTTCTCTATAGAAATAAGAGAATCTAAAAAAGTAAAAGATCCTGATTACGAATTTTTCAAAACCAAAATAGAAGACTATGAAGAATACTATTTCAAATCAAATAAAGTTTATGTTTCTCCAGTAAAACCATTTCAAAAAATATTTTTAGAAGTAGAAAATTTCATTAGAAAAATATTTCCTGAACATAAATTTTTACCTAGTTATTTTGATTTAATTAAAGTGCAAGGATTATGTGCTAATAATGATTTAAGACCTAATACTACAATCAGTATATGTTTATTGGATAAAGAAGGAATCTTAGAAAGTAAATTTTTAGAAAATTTACTTTCTGTTATAGGAGATATATACTATGGAGATTTTCCAAAAGAAGACTTAGTTATTAGAAAAACAGTATAATGTTTAGTTAAAAATAACTATATATATAAATAATAAAAAGCTCCTTAATTGGGTAGTAGTGGTCGGAAGAAATTCTGACCACTATTATTTTATATAATAGGTATTTTATTAGTATCTCCTCCTGTTAAAGCTACAATAAGAGCGAGGGTGTCCCGTGAACTGTGCCATTAAAATAATTGTATAATAAAATATATACATTAGTAAAATGAGCACAGAACAAAAAAAGAAGGATTTAATTTCGAGAGTTTAAAGAACAAGCAATGGCTGATAAGGATATAGTTCATAGATAGCATTTGCTTCATTGATAGAGTATCGGGAGACTGACACAGTTTGTGTTACACTCCCAATCTAGGGTTTAATTACTTATTCTTCTTTCTGCATGATTTCTATCTTATACATAATCAAATCTATCGCTTCATTTCTCCAGACAATATCTCCATACTCTACGATAGCCTCACTATCTATAAAAATCCCTGTAGGACTACTCCAACACAGCCATGCAATCATTTCTTCTCTTGTCCACGTAGACAATTCTTCTTTTATCTCCACTGGAGACATACTACAAATCCTATAATTAGGATGTAAGTGAGCTTCTATATCCATAACTAAGCATTTTAAAACTAAACACTTACTCATCATCAAAGAACATTCCAAATCAATGAATAATATCAAAATAATTATCTTATACCCACAAAAAAAGCACTGTCATAAACAGTGCTTCTCTTCTACTATATCTTCTAAAAATTCTTATATCTCATTGATTTTTTTGACAATCAACTCACAAGTATAATCGCTAATTACTTTAATATCCTGAACTTCTAATTGCTGATCGTACTCTTTCTCGAATACCGTACCATTACCTAAGTCTATCACATAAGTCAATTCAGTAAACACACAAGCTAAACCTACTTCTATAGCTTCTGCTCCTTCTATTAGTTTGAATCCATCTAAACGGATAACAGATTGTATTCCTTCTGCTCTATCCCATACAATACTTGGGTTGTCTAAATCTATTTCATTAGAACTTTCCTCTTCTACTTCATTCTCTTCTGATACCTCATCTTCAGTAGCAACACTTTCTTCCTCACTAGTCATAGACTCTTCTTCTACTACTTCCTCTTCATTAATAATAGACTCCTCTTCTTGGTGCTCTATAGTATCAGAAAGTAATTCTTCCTCTACTAACTCTATCTCTTCTTCTGAAACATCTAAAGTATACTGACCTATAATCTCATCAAATAAGTCTCCAAAACTCTCCGTTACATTATTTTCTACTTCTGTAAATAAAGGACGTATCGAATGCGTAAATATAGACTCTAACCAGGCAGCTGATTTCACCTTACTCTGCTCTTCTTCTTTCGCTTTTAATTGACGCTTAAGCATCTCTATTTGGTTGTAGAACTTCTCAGATTCTTCAATAGACTTCCCTTCTTGAATATCCACCACCATCTGTTGCGAACGAAGAATTTGTTGACCTATATGACCAAACAAATCATCTTTAGCTCCCTCATAGCATAATACATCTGCAAGGTATTGTTCATACGCTTTGTTCTCCTTATCTGTAATCCAAAACGGAGTATATACGAATGCAATCAAAATCTGATTACTCAGCATACGTGCGATAATTCTATTCCCTCTATCAAAAGGGCTAATCTTCAAGAAATCAACATGAAAGTTTAATGCCACATCGATAGGGTGCGGTGCATATTTCTTTCCTTTCAGTATATAATCGATAGCCTCATTCGTACGATTGATCAGTTCCTTCATCTCAGCTTTGACCTCTGCCACTCCTGTATAAGGATATTTATCCCCCTTATAAGTAACCATCTCATTAGAAGATTGCTTCCATTGTCCTATCGTTAGTTTCTTCTCTGCATCTTCTTCATACATCAGCTTAGCGTGAAGCTCTTTGATATACTTCTCAGACAGATGTACCTCTACTAACCCTCCACCTAACATATCTTTTAAGACCTCATCGTGCTTCTTGATTTCCATCAAATCACGAAGAGGTTTATTCTCCACATTCACCATTCCCGCAATCATGCTGCGTATCTCTTCTTTAGTCAGTGTATTTCCCTCTGTACCATTAGAGTAATAGTTACACTCTAATCTATACTTCTCTGACAGCGTTACAAATTGCTCACTATTCAATCCTCCTAGTGCCTCTACCTGTTGCTGTAAGTTATCTATCTTTATTTTTACCTCTGTATAAGTCATCTTCACTGATTAATTTAAATCTATATACCTGATTCTATTTATCTTATAAAACCCAACGTATATAACCTCGCCATTTCTAATCTCACACCCTTTATCTAGCACAAAATACAAATAGCTAAACAGCCCTCTAAGTCCTATTGTTTACTACAAAAACAACCTTCTTATGAACTGTTTCTTTTCGGCAGGCGAAGTTAAGAATTATCCCTCATCCTAAAAAATCATGTAGTATACTATTTAGATAATATTCTGAGAAAAAATAAGCTAGTAAACCTCATGCTATAAATCATAGCAACTTATCGATTTCATTAGGTTTTAACGATAAAAACAATGTATTTTTGTAACCAATGTATAAGGTTGTATAAGATGGTTACAGAAGAATATATATCATTAGCAGAAGCTGCAGAGCTTTTGGGTAAGAGTAAAGAGACATTAAGACGTTGGGATAGAGATGGCAAGTTAGAAGCCGTTAGAGAACCTATTACTGACTATCGCGTATATAAAAAATCGGATATACTTACTCTTTTTGGAGATTTTATATCAGAAGCAGACACTACCAACCTAAATCAAGTAGAGCCTGATCACACCTATAGAGTATTAGAACTATTCGCAGGTGCAGGTGGTTTAGCTATAGGCATGGAGAAAGCAGGTTTTAAATGCGTTGCTTTAAACGAAATAGACAAATATGCTTGTCAAACTTTACGTTTAAACAGACCACATTGGAATGTATTAGAAGGAGATATCAAGAACTTTTCTTTTGCAGCATACCAAGGTCAAGTAGATGTAGTCACTGGTGGGTTTCCATGCCAAGCATTTAGCTATGCAGGTAAACGCCTTGGTTTAGAAGATGCAAGAGGAACACTATTCTATGAGTTTGCACGTGCAGTACAAGAAGTACAGCCTGCTATCTGTATTGGGGAGAACGTAAAGGGCTTACTAAATCATGACAAAGGAAAAACCCTTGAAGGCATGATGTCTATCTTAGACGAAATAGGGTATAATGTTGTCCCTGTTGAGGTATTAAAAGCTATTCACTACAACGTTCCTCAAAAGAGAGAACGACTAATCTTAGTCGGAATACGCAAAGATATCCCTCTGCCCTATCACTACCCAACAGCTTCTAAGAAAATATATACTTTAGCGGATGCCCTAAAGAAAGGAGAGCTATTCGATACAGATGTTCCTACTTCTAATGGAGTGAAATACCCACAAAGCAAAAAAGAAGTATTAGACTTAGTACCTCCTAAAGGATACTGGCGTGACCTACCTTTAGAAATTCAAAAGGAATATATGGGAGGTAGTTTTTACCTTGGTGGAGGTAAAACAGGTATGGCAAGACGTATCGGATGGGATGAACCTTGTCTTACACTAACGTGTAGTCCTGCTCAGAAACAAACAGAACGCTGTCATCCTGATGAGACCAGACCATTCACGGTACGTGAGTATGCCCGAATCCAAACCTTCCCTGACGAATGGCAATTCGCTGGCTCTATGGCACAACAGTACAAACAAATCGGTAATGCAGTACCTGTCAACTTAGCAAAAGAAGTAGGGTACTCTATCATAAATTTCTTAAACAGATATTATAAAACAAGAGAGAGGAATTAATTCCTCTCTCTTGTTTTATAGCTTGTCAAAACCGTTATAATACTTATAGTTATCTGAAGTAATCTGATCTAAGATACTTCGCTTACTTTCCTTAATATCTTTCTTTATTTCTTCTAAGGCAGAATTAGACTCATCATTATCAGCTACACTTAGCGAATTTTTATAGTCTTTAATCACACGAGGCAAAGCTTTATACAATTGATACAACGCATCTTCTTCTCCTGTTAATAAAGCATAGAACTGATCTCCCGATATTTTATACACTCTACTGTGGCTGTATTCTTTACCATTAATATCACCTTTCCAATGTTCATTAAAGCTGTCTTTAGCCAATATCTGTACCCAATAGCACTTCGCCTTTTTATAATCATCTGCATATCGTGCCAACTTCTGAAACAGCGCTTCAGAAGAACTACTATTCATCGTATTGTGTTTATTCTTAATATCTGCAAATAACGTATCGTCATCTGCTTTAATATCAAAGCCACTTAACTTCCCTACTTGATACCCTTTTATTCCACCCAATACTTGCTCATGAAATGTACCTATAGAGTTATTAATCGACTTATCTACCTGACGCAATATCTCTGACTGTATTAGGTCTGCTTCATTCATCTCATTAAAGTGTGCGTCAAAGGTCAACTTAAAAGTATCTACCTTATTCTTATAAAAACTCTGCTTAGACACATTACTCTTAGCTTTCACATACGCCTGATGTAATACTGCTATACAACCTAACAAATGCTCATCTGAAACAAAACTGACATACTTATTTGCCATGATCTACTTTTTATTGACTAAGGTACTATTTATTCTTCTTCTAGCAATACACGTACTTTAAACAAGTCTTCTAAAGTTACGACAAAAGGTAACCCTATAGGATTACTATTCTTCTCATATTCACTCATCGACATATAATCGAAAACTAACTCATTAAGGTCTTTTACCTCATCAAAAGCTACCATTAAATAATCCTTTGTTCGACTATTTACTGGATATCCTAAACCTTTTATTTTTTGATGACTATAATAGTCATAACTTCTTGTTCTATCTATTTTAAATAATTTAGAAGCTTGCAACTCTCCCGCCTCTCTTAATAAAAGGTATTCTGCCTCAATAACATACTTTAAATCTACTGCTCCTTTCTCATCGCCAATTCTAAAGTTATATAAACCATACTTTAAATACCATTCTAAGTGCTTATCTGACTTACAATACCCTACTAATACTTTTGTACTCTTAATATCTACTTTATTTCTATCAAAATGAGGAGGTAACACACCTTTAGTTTCATATATAGTACGTTCTTCATTTAATATATGATAGCTATTATTTACAATACGCTCTCTCTGTGAAGTTCTATCGATTAAATGTTCTATAACTTTATCTATAAAACCAGCTAATTCTTTTATACCTGTATTTTCCTTAGATGGACAGATAGAAAAAGCTCCTAAACCTGGCAGTATTTCATGAAAACCTTCAAACCTTTTTTGATTACTACCAGGGTACAGAATATAAGCTCCTCCTGTACGACGAATAGCATCCTTATAAGCATGCATCTTTAGTAAGTCTACATTCTTAAAAGTTCCCTTTCTCTCTTCCTCTTTAACTTCTTCCTCTGTACCTACCTCAACAACGTCTTTCTGAAAATCTTGTATCTTATACTTCGCATCGAAGTGGATATGTACTATAGCATCTTCTCTCTCTGCTTCACTCTCTTTAAACACACTTGGCCATATACTTAATGTATAATCTGGTCTTAATGTAGTAGTCCAGCTACCTGCCTTAGTCATATCGTCTGTTCCTCCACGGAATGAACGGTTATAACTAAACCTAATACATAAATTTCGTGACTTAACTGTACTTCTCCCTTTTATATCTAAAGCCTTACCTTCTTTTAATATAACTTGTAGTCCATCTTTATCTACCTTAATTAAGTCTGAACTATTAAACTCTAAACCAAACTTATCACACACCAATTGTTTCAATTGAAAGAATACCCAATACTCATAGAGCTGAGCAATATTCTTCTTTCCTCCTTCATAAACATCATCGCCTCCCTCCCAAGTTAACCGAGAAGCTAATTCAAACTGTAACCAACGATTTAGCACCTCTCTATATCCTGCTCTCTTTTGCAGAGTGGGGCTATTTAGTTTTAGAGACTGTGCCTCTTGAATCGTATCAAAGAAGGAATGAGAAACTAACTGTCTAATATGCTTTCCTAACAATTGAGCTTCTTCTTTAGCGAACACTTTATTATGCTTACTAAATACTTGTTGACAATGTTCTATAAAGTTTATAAATGCATTGAGAACAAACTTCACAAATCTATTCTCAGGAGTATTATAAGACTCCTTCTTATGACTTAAATATATCTTTTGAGGTAATGAAGGAATTACTTTTGACAATGGATGAACACTATCCAACTGTATTCTTTGACTTGAGGAAGTAAACTGTCGAACCTCTTTACTCCCTATGCGTTTAACACGAGAGATAGGCTGTAATTCATGTACCTCATCCCATTTAGTAGAAGGATTATTGAATATCTGTAACAACGCTTCATCAAACTCTGAAGAACTAATAAAGGACTGAACAAAACAAAACTGCTGATATAATGACTGAGTATCATTATCGTAATCAACTTCAAAAGATTGGCGAACGGGCGTTTCTACCTCCATTAACAAGTCTGTACAGACATCTGTGATATCTTCTAACATCTGACGATAATTAGTACGATAGCTTGTATCTAGATCCTTATCAAATTTAGTAGCTAGTACTTCTACATCTATCTCCTTTACGACTACCTTGCTTGCTGTATGTTTTACAAATAACCTTAAAACACCTACATAGTAATTAGGTTCTAGTCTTCCTCTATTAGATTGTCTTTTTGATTGACGTATAACACTCTTCACTGAGCAGACTAATTCATACTCAGTACTACCTACTAATTCATATTCATAATAATGCCCTTCTGCTATTAAATATGGTTTTACTCCATAGTCCATAGCTTCTTCAGTATCCAATAGATATAGTTTATCAGAACTATCAGTAACTATTTCTAACACCACTCCATCTAGAATAGGAATAGATAAAACCTCTACCTTTTTATGTTCAAAATTAAGCTTCTGCATAACTAGTGAATCCATTAGCTATCACATTGTGGTACATACGCATTAACTTAGCATAAGATATTGGATATTTAATATTATCTATATTCTGCTCTCCTTGAATAATATCAAAATCTTTAGCATTTATTAAACATAGCTCTACCAAAGTTTCTAATACCTTCACAATCTTAGAACGAGAACCATGAAGCTTTGGTAACAGCTTTTGCATTATAGCAATATCAATTCTATAATTGATAATATCTTTTTTCTTAACTCCTTCTTTTTGATACATCTCAGGATAATCTAAATAACTCAATTGATTAATCAACCTCAATACTTCATTTGCTGTACGATAACCAAACTCTGCTCCTACTTTAGACAGCTCAGTAAAAAACTTTAATAATTCTTCCTGAACGACTTTATCAGATGTTTTCGTTACCTTTTCTGACATCGTCAGAAACCCTTTAGACATCCTTTTTCCTTCACATTTTAACTCTGTAAATTTGACACCATTGGGTAAAGCAAAGTATTTACCTAAGTCACTTACATCTAATCTAAACTCTATAACATTGGCTCTATCTAATACCTTAGGACTAAACATATATGTAGTCTCATCAATATTTACTGTTCCTATAATAAATAGGTTATTAGGCCACTGAATAGTCTGAGGGATTCCCCTTCCTTCTGAGCATCTCCTAACATCTCCTGTATATAGTTTAATACTATCGTTACTTTCCATCACACTTAAGAAATCTGCAAAATAGCGTTCTACATGACTTAGATTCATCTCGTCTAAAATCATAAAGAATGGAAGGTTAGGATTATTCTGTGCATCTAACATTAGTTGTAAGGCACCATTATCAGGAGTTACATACATAGTTGCATTTAATCCATCAGGATATCCTAATAAAGGCTCTCTATTAGTCCAATCCGCCCCTACAGGTATTATTTTATATTGAGTATCTTCTTGACAAATCCATTGCACAAAAGCCTGTGCTAACTTTGTCTTTCCTGATCCTGATAATCCATTTAACAACACAAAAGGTTTAGTTACTAAAGAAGTTACGAAACGAGTTACTAATACTGGATCAAAATATAAGTTAGATTTTTCTAAACTATCTGTAAAAGCTTTGATAGTAAAATACTCTTGATCTTTATCTCTAACTATAGTCTTCTCTTTTCTAACAACTTTTTTTACACCTCCACTTAACATCTCAATATATTTTGACAAACTAGCACTGTAAAAACCTCTATCTGCATACGATTTAGGTTTACTATACAATATAGAGCTTGTATCCTTTTGATAAATCTTTACTTCTTCCAACAATTTATTAAAAAACTGTACATCTTCGATACCATAAATAGAACCTTTCAATTGACCTGCCTGATTAAGCAACTCACCTAAATTATCCATTGCTTGTAGATAAGAAGAACTTGCCCCTGATCCTTCAGGAAATTGATTCTCTAAAAACTCTTTAAATTGACTTTTCCTCTTCATCACTATATTAAATCCTAAATCATGTAATATTCTAAAAGGTAACTCTATACTATTTCCAAAGTCAGATAATAACAATTCTTCCCCACCTTTTAATTTATTAGCTTCTGACAATACTAAAATAGGAGGATACATATTGTTATTATATATCAAATCATAGGTAGATGAGGTTCTTTTTTTTCTAAGCTCAGGGTTACTATTTATTATCTCTATCGCTTTTAAAATATCTTCTCTTTTTATATCTCTTACTTTACTCATTGTCTATATAGTTTTGCTACATATTATAAATCTAACATATATCCTATAACAAATATAACCAATCTTTAAATCTTCTTCATACGGTTTTCCTCACCACCCATAAAAAAACACCATCCTCAAGCAGTCTTACTATCTATACAACTATCACCTTCCAAAAATCACACCCTATTCTATTTTTCAAAAAAACCCCCTACCTTTCATCATATCAAAACATTACGAAGATAATACGTTCTTTTATACTAAGCAGTTATGTATGGATGAAGGCAGAGTGTATCTAGCTTTAAGCAAAGTCCTTCAACACTTCTTCAACAATACCCCAAGATTGCTCTAGGAGAGAGGTAGTTTGTTGAAGGAATCTTGAAGAAGTATTGAGGCAGTGTTGAAGAAATAAGAAGTTTTCTACACAGACGATAGTATCACGAATCAAAGATTTAAAGCGATATATCCTCCTTATTTACAGATAATATGTTTGATTCCTTTATTTTATAAACAACTGATTATCTATACCTTGTATAAAACTAAAAAACGATAATTATGGCAGAAATTAAAGAAGGTATCCTAGGTGGTGTACAGGGTAAAGTAGGTACAGTAGTTGGGTATAAATACAGAGGAAAGAATATAATCAGAAGCTTAGCGCCAAAAAGCACAAAGGAGGCTAGTGAGAAACAAATTATACAACGAAGTAAATTAACGGTAGTGGTCAAGTTCTTGAAAGGGATAAAGGATTTTGTCAATATGCATTACCCTCTTTTGGAGACCGAAGATAAGACTAAAACGGGCTATGATCAGATTCGATCTGAGATCATGAAGAACGGAGTATTACTGATTGATAATATGATTCATATTATTCCTCAGCGTGTATTGCTATCCATAGGAGTACTAACTCCTGCGGCGATACAGAAGATTAGCTTTTTAAAAGAGAATAAGGTAAAAGTCAAATGGGATGATTCATTCATTAATTCGTTGACGAATACTGATGATCAATTGACGATGATTGCTTTTAACGATGAACTTAACACCTTCTATATTACTGAAAATATTGGCAAAAGAGCGGATAAGTACACGCATTTTGAGCTTCCTGCTAATTGGCAGACGGGTACTATTCACTTCTGGAGTGTGTGGAAATCTGCTAATCATGCTATGCATAGCACTAGTGTGTATCATGCACCTATAGAGTTAATCCAAAAATGATATAAAGCAGCTAAAGTCACAAATCAATAAGCGATGCAATAAATAAGGTACTAAAACGTATTAGCTAGGATAGCATTCTATATTCTAAGTTGATAAAGAATGCTATTCTTCTGCTATACAGTTGTATTTATTATGAGAAAAAAGGTTATGCTATTTCTAAAGCTTTGACAGTGCATTTCTACTTAAACAGCTAAAAAAAGAAAAATATAATTCACTAATTCCCATAAATCAAGTAGATAATATAGTTGGTCTCATATCAATCATGGCAAAATGAATAGTAAAAAATAGCTCACTAGATACAAGCGGTTCATTATTTACTATATTTCAACATCCTTATCACAACATTTAACAATAATCAATATTATTAAAACAAAAAAAGCACAAATTAACATCCATTTTTCAGCATAATGTCCAATAAACTCATCTAAAAGTCTTTTAAAGACAAGTTTATTCTGTTTAAACTTGATACATTTGCACCCTTTAGAAGTTTTACTTCTAAAAAATTAATATATTCGCAACAGAAGCTTATAATATATTTGCTTTAACGAATTAGGGAGTCGTCGAAAACTTCTAACAAAACACACCACTGATTTAGCCTATTAGAATGCCTCCTATTATAGAGGCATTTTTACTTTATTTAGGGTTTGTTTTGTATCATACACTTCTCATATAAGCTAAGAATATTTACACGTGGTACAACCGCTGATAATGGTTTATACTTTTGTTCCTCTTTATAATAGATATAGGATTCTGTAAATCGCTGTACAAAATAAGCTGTTAAAAAAGAATCTTCTCTCTGTTCTTTCACTAAAAAAGGAGCTGCTTTTTGATTCGCAATAGTACATTTTTGTTTGAGTTGCGGTAGTGTACTGATACTGATATTGTGTTCTCTGACCAGATTTAGATTATAAAACTCTTCTGTCATCTCAGGTTCTATCGTTAGTTTGTCATTATTATTCACGCTGAAACTATACCTATATCCTTTCGCATCATCATGCTTTAATACAGTATTATACTCATATTGAAGAATATTGATCAGTTTGTCTTTATGCTCATTAGGAACAAAGACTAACTTCTGATTAGAGACTACTTCTTTATCTTCAGCCTCTCCTGTCTTTAGAATATCTACTGTGATATTGAGTTCTATGTTCTTATTATAGATATAAGGTTGATCAAAACTTATCACTGGATAAAAAGAAACATCAGCTTGATAATCCCAAGTATGTTTAGCAACACCTGATATTACAATCTCATTAGCTTCATTTAATATCGCTATACACACATTCCAATCAGACATACTCGAAGTCTGATAAGGTATAAGGTAAACAAAATGTGAGGTGGTAATCGTGCTTTCTTTAAGGGCTATATTATCAAAATCTACATATTGGTAATAGGCATCAATGTCTAGATGAGTCATGATGATCTCTACACTATGCTGTAATTCATTGGATTCTACCCCCTCAGCGTGTTTGTCGATATATACGTGTTCTTGCCTAGCATAAATACAATTTATACCTGTAATGAAAAGAAACAAAACAATACGATCTAAAACCCTCATTAACTTAAATTAGACATCTATACAAACCAAATTAACTAATTTAACAAATATATACGTTTTTACTAAGCTAAAAGCATATATACTCAAATAAATATTTAACATATTGAATTAAATTAATTCAAGGTTTTAAGTTTATTATCTAATTTGCGTTTATTGGGATAATGCTTACTTACTATGACAGTTCATTACTTCCTTAAATAGGATTCTATATTGTCATATATTACAGTTAATCACAGAGAAGGCCAAGCTTTACACAAGCTTACTTAGTATAATATCTATAAAGTCTGAAAGAGAGAAAAATATAAATCACTAATGCACATAATAGCGATATTCTGCTATACATCCAGGTATAACCAATAGATTCTGTAAAAGAATATGTACTCCATGAAGCTTCTCTATCAATGAAAATACTTAGGTCTTGTAAAAACCATAATCCCACTAGTAGCATACTGTGAATAATAATCTGAATACTAAAACGCGGAATCTTAATAATAAATACCAGCAGTAATATATAAAATAGGCTAACGAATAAGGCACTTAGAAAGATATCTTGAAAGAAATTAAATGTAATATCCCCTGAAGGTTGATCTTTAAAACGATACATCGCTATACTAGTCTGTACAAAAGACATGATGATAAACAACAGTCCATAATACATGAGGTGACTCCACTTTTTTACTATTTTTTGTTCTTTCTGGTTCATATAATTAAAAGTTTGTTTCTATATCTTGCACTAGTTAAAAAAACACAAAACCAATGTACGATAAACCATTTGATATTATAAAATTTTCGGCTGATAAACGCCAATATATCCCTGCTTCACTAGGGAGACAAAGTTGGATGAAAGAAACAGATGTACTACACACAGAGATAGACATTCCTCTAGGACAATCTCGTTATGGTGGTCCCGTAATTGACTTACCTCCTGGAGTAGATCATCCTCAAGGATTATACTATGCAGGCCAAATAGATTTGGCGCTATGTTCTCCTCATGATAAAACAGGATTATTACCAAATACGGGACAACTCATTTTCTTCGCAGATATCCTAACTGATACAGGTAAAGTCATCTATACAGATGTACCTAATCATCAATTGGTAAGGCATATCGTAGAGCATGAGGACAATTTCTTCTATGGGGTACTTATCAATGAAATCACTGCTGATACAGAGCCTTTCTCTGATCGATATAGAGAGCCTGAGGATGAATATGAAGAAGACGATGTAGATGAGGATGGAATTTACTGGGACTACTTCGGAGGAACCTATCTCTCTAAAATATTCGGTATATTCACTCATTGTCAATTAGGTAAGGAAGAGGTAGAAGAGTTTATTCATTCTGATAAACTAGTACTGTGGCAAATAGGAGAGAACAACTTTAATGACGATGGGGTGTTCAGTGTACTAATCAAAGAAGCGGACTTAAAAGACCGAAACTTTGAACACTGTGAGTTCTATTGGGCACAGTCTTAAAAGGAGAGTCAAAATAGAAAAGTAAATACAACTTTAAAGATATTTCCTTGTTAAAATAAATTATCTTTAAGGCTAAATCAACCAGCAAATTATGACAATAAAAAGAACTTTAGTAAGCTTGTTTATACTGGTTTCCTTAACAAGTATAGCACAAGATAAAGAAGTTATTCCTTTCTCTTATAACAAGAATAACAATCAATATAAAGGGCTCTCTCCTATCACTAATGCGATAAAAGATCATACAATAGTAGCACTAGGTGAAGGAACACATGGTACTAAAGAATTCAATGATTTAAGAGTAGAGTTAATCAAGGACTTAGTCACTAATCACAACTATAGAGTCATCTCTTTTGAAAATGCTTATGGAGATACTTATATGATTAATAAGGTTATTAACTCTAATGGGGATCTACAAAAAGAAATGAAAGCAAACTTAGTCTCTGTATGGCAAACCAAAGAGATAGAGAATCTATTCTTATGGATAAGATCTTATAACAAAAAGAATAAAGAAAAGGTTACGCTAACTGGTGTTGACACCAATTTTCTTCACAATAGTACTTTAATTCTATTAAGTGAAAAAGATTTAGCACGCAATAAAACATATTATGAAAACTGTCTAAAGCTAGCTGAAGCAGCTAAGGTACTCGACTATAATTGGGCAAAATCCAATGATGAGGTTTTTGAGAAAGATTATGACAACTTGATCAAAGTAGGTACACAGGCTTTTCAATTAACAAAAGAAATGACTACTAAATACGGTGATAAACTTTCTACAGATGCAAAGATTGCATTATATAATTTAGAGCTAGGTTTTAGAATGTTATATGAAGTTGGTCAAAGAAATGAAAACTATACTCGAGATTATGCTATGGCGGAGATAGCCATGAGAACACAGTCTTTATATAACCAAAAGATGGTTATGATCGCTCATAATGGACACATCGGTCTTACTCCATCTTTTATTGACCCAATGGGAGAATACATCAAAAAGCAATATGGTAATGAGTTTTACTCTTTAGCAACTTTTACTGCCAATGGTACCTTTAGTGCGATGAACGATAATATAGATGTAAAAGAAAGTAAATACGCTTCATATGACTTACCTACAGTACAAGATAATTCATTAGAACAACAAATGGAGCAGTACGCCGAGAAGAACTACTTTGTCAACTTTAAAAATACTCCTTCAAGTATATTTGATACACCTAAAAAGATGAATTGGATAGGGTATAAAATAATGACTCAAGAAGAACAAACAAAATACATGACTATTCCTAATGTGAAACTAAGGGAACACTTCGATGGTTTTATCTTTATGAATACAACGAACGCTTCAGAACATTTTTAATTACTAAAAAATATACTATGGGAATGATTGGAAACCTGCTTCGAGTAAGTCAAGAAGAACTAACAAGCTATGTACAGGATAGCAATTTATTTGAAGAAAGAATCTACAAAGATTACGATGAGAACGATATAGATGAAGCTCTGGTAGATATAGACAAGTCTTGGGATGCTATTGCTTTTTTATTTGCAAACAATGTAGATGACTACTTAGAACATCCATTAGCTATGGCAATATTTGGCTCACATACTTTAGATGAGAATCAGGATATAGGATATGGTCCTGCTCGTTTTGTTACAACAGAACAAGTCAAAGAAATACACAATCTACTGACTCAACTATCAAATGAAGAATTGAGAAAGAGGTTCTCTCCTCAAAAACTTAATGAAGAAGAAATATATCCTTCATTTTGGTCAGAAGCAGATAAAGAAGAAATATGGGAATACCTATCTGCTAACATCAATACAATACGAGAGATTTATAGTACTGCAGCAAAAAACAATGAGGCTGTAATTACATTTATCAATTAAACTAAAAAAGCCTACTAAGTATTCTATTAGTAGGCTTCTTTAATTATTTCTTATCAATACATTTTACTAGTGATTCAAAAGCTTTAGTATCTATTTTTAGCTTCTTAAAGTCTGGTTCTTCAGGATCCAAAGCATTCATAGATTGATATATCCCATCTCGCTGAGGCTGTATAATAAACCACGACACTACACTTTCTACCATCTGTTGTTGTTTAGGATTATCAGATAGGTTATTTTGAACATACGCTTTAATGATCACAGTTCCTCCAGTGGTATCCTCTATTCTAACATGATAATCCTTATTGGGGTATTCGAAGTCGCTATCCTTTATTATTTTAGCTAATTGTACATTACAATCTCGCTTCACCACACTTGTTTTCTCTTTTGCGAATACACTTATACTACATACCAAAAGAAATAGGGTTAAATAACTTCTTATATCTTTTCTCTTCGCCATAAATCTCCAATTTTTATTTCTAACAAAGTAATCATAATTACTATAAGAAACGCTAAAAATTGACATTCATTATTTATAACATTCACTTTTAACACAATGTAGTCTATAAAAAAAACACTTCAATGATAATAATGAAATATTACACAACAACAACCTAAACCCACTCCGAAAGATGTACAATTCTTATCATTTACAGAAAAATACATTTTAATCAATATATTCTCTTTCTTAGTAAAAAAACAACCTTTTCTAATGTTCACTTTATAATTAAACAAACAAGGCCACTAACTCTTGTCAGTGACCTTGTTCTACATATTTTTATTATCTATTAATCCTCTTTACTTCCATCATCAGCCATTCGGACAATCTTAGGCGTAAACATCGCAACTACATCTACTAACTCTCCCTGTGCAGCCATCACCTGATGAATATCTTTATAAGCCATAGGAGCTTCATCTTTACCTGCTCCTATTAACTCAACACCATGATCTGACAACACCGCTTTTATATCAGCTACTTTTAGGGTCTTGATAGCTTGTGTTCTGCTCATTTGTCTTCCTGCTCCATGTGAAGCAGAGTTTAAAGCTTCCTCTTCTCCTTTACCTCTCACTAAGAATCCCGGTGCAGTCATAGAGCCAGGTATAATACCCATCACTCCTTTACTCGCTGGAGTAGCTCCTTTACGGTGTACAATAACCTCTCTACCTTGGTACATCTCCTTCCACGCAAAGTTATGGTGATTTTCTACCTTGGCTAATACCTCAGCACCTATAGCCTTAGTTAATTTATCATGAATAACCTCATGACAAGCAGAAGCATAATCACCTGCTAAGCTCATCATTGCCCAATACTCTTGTCCTGCTTCCGAATTTAGATCAAGGTAAGCCAAGTTCTTCGCCTCATAAGGTAACTTACAGATATCCTTAGCAATCTGAGTATATCTACCCGCTATAGTCGCCCCCATTCCTCGCGAACCAGAGTGTGTTAATAAAGCTAAGTAAGTACCTTTATCTATATTCAACACCTCATCTCTCTCCATGAACTCCATCAATCCCCATTCTACAAAGTGATTACCTCCACCTGAAGAACCCAATTGTTCCCAAGCTTTATCTTGTAAGTTCTTAATAAAAGGATTGAGATTAAACTCTCCTCTATCTAAGATATCGTGTTGTGCTTTATATTGTCCTTGGAATCCATGCCCTGCTCCAAACTTAGTATGCTTAACTAACTGCTCTTTTAGCAACTCTTCCATACCATAGAACTCCACACCTTTAATATCAAAAATAGATAACGCCATTCTACACCCAATATCTACTCCTACACCATAAGGTATCACAGCATTCTCAGTAGCCAATACTCCTCCGATAGGTAATCCATATCCTTGATGTGCATCAGGCATTAACGCACCTGCTACAGCCACAGGTAGCTTTACCGCAGTTTGCATCTGCTTAATCGCTCCGTCTTCTATATGATCAGCACCGTATACTGTATACCCTACAGCCTCCTCTCTCAGTGGAATAACCTCTTCTTCTACACGTTGTCCCACGCCTTCTATAATAGCGGTAGCCAACTTCCCAAATACCTTATCGTTTAAATAATCTTCTGCATTAGTAAGCACAGCTTTATAATGTGCTAACATCTCCACCTTCGTATAACCTGTTCTTTTCTTATTCGCTTTTAGAGCAATACCCAATAACTCTGTTTGTGGGTATCCTAAAACAATTAAATCATTTCCATTAATCGGTGTATTATCTTTCATAGTTTCTCAATTTACAGTCAACGGTTTACGCTGTGAACTGTAAACCGTCCACCGTTAACCAATTAACTAATTCTTAAAATATTTTATATAAGCTGTATTGTGATACTCCTCTTTTGTTTCATAAGCAATGAGTACCTTAGCCTGTTTACTTGTTTTATCTATTGTTGTTACTCCTCGTGTTGTTAAGAACACCAACTGTCCATCTTTTGTTTCTTCAATATTGGTCAATGGTTTAAACTCCTCTGTGATTGGGTAAGTTGCTAATTCTTTACCTTGAAAGTCTAATACAAACACCATAGTCATAGTGTACCCAATAAGATGCTCTCCTGATTTGTGCCAATTCACAATTTCTTCTGTTGAACCATAACTCCATTGCTCTTCACCTGTCTTAGCATTTAGCCCTATTAGAGCTTGAGCATCACTATCTGATTTGCGCACTTGTACTACATAAGTTTTTCCATATAGTGCTGTATTACTATCAGCATTAGTCGCTAACCTAGAGTATTCTTTAGACTGATATCTCCATTTATAAATAGACAAGTTGTCTTTAAAATTATTCTTTGGATCCATAATATCGTCATTGTCTCCCTTCACATCAGCATTCTCATTAAAGGGAATAGCATAGAACATACCGTCTTCTTCTCCAAAGTACAACGTTTCTCCATCACTACGCATCTGTGCGTATAACGGGCTGTCAAATGTGATACCGTCATACATGCCATAGCTCGTACCAGTTCCTTTCAGTGAATACTTGTTTAAGTAAATACCCGAATTAACGAATACCATCTCTTGACATAGAACCGGTTGAGAAAGATTGTACTTCGTCTCTATCCCTTCTATTTTATATTCACTACCATCTGTTTTATTAATCACATAGAAGTAAGGATCATTTCCTCCACCTATACTGACCATATACACCTTGTCTTGATACTGTAGAGGTTGACTCATAAAGTAAGGCTCTCCTCTGTCGGCTGCATTACTGCCTTCGTCGCCTACAGCCATATCCATTACACCAGTCTGAGGAGCTGTGAATACCCACTTCTCTTTCCCTGTCAAGAAATCTAAAGCGACTAACTTTCCACTCTCAAAAGGCATATACAACGTATTCTCATCAAAAGTGAACTTGTTTCTGTTTGCGCCTTCATCTTGTGCAGAAGTGTATTCCCACACTACTTTTTTATTATCTAAGTCAAAGTTGACTACCTTGCCACTAGAACTGAACACAACAGTCTGATTAGATACATTAACAACAGTATCTTGCGTCTGTTTATTCTGACACCCAAAAAAGGCAAATAGCGCTGTAAGTGATACTAAGAGTTTTTTCATATTGTTTTGTTGTTTTTAAACTGCTCGCAAATATATTATTTTTCACAATTCACTAAGCAGTGAATTAACTCACTTATTCAATAAAATCCTCTTATCTTTATCGTTCTATTCTCAGAATGAATGAAAGAACCCCGTCTATATGTTGACTTCAATGAAATGATAGATTTCAACATAGTACTACTCTCCCAAACGGACTATAAAACTGACTCCTTAGGTAACGTTATTTACAGGAAGGCAACAATGTACTAATCTATATGGATGATTCTGATGAATATGGCACTCCTGATAACTTACTCGCGGAAGGTATTGCTATCCTTAACCCAATACCTAACCATATTGCTAAATGGTGTTGCTTAATCAACGACAAGGGTATTTATCATGAGTCAGTTCTATAATACTTAACCATCTATCACGCTTATTTAGAATTGAGACACAATATCTTGCGCCTCTACAAAACCGCTAGTCATTCACCCATACAACTCCTCTCTTATCTCTACCAATACCTTTTCTGCCCTATCAAGGTCAGGTCGATTAGGCAAAGGCGAATCTACATACAGTCGTTCTACTTCTTCTTGTAACTCTGTTACCTTATCTAACAATTCTTCATAGCTATAATGTCCGGACTTTATCTTGAGCAATTCTTCTCTATACGGACTGCGTACTATAACTATACCCGTCATAAAGATGTCTCGCACAGTGAGCATCAGCCTGACCGTATGCATCATATTCTTACTGTCGTATCCACCAGCATGGCTCATTGTTGTCACATACCTTGCCTCGTTACGCTTTTCTACCCAATCCCAATACTCTTTGTACTTCTTGCAATGTGTAGAGTAATCATCTGCCTTGCACAGCAAATAAGCTGTTAGCTCTTCACCTTTAGCCACACTGCTCAGACTTACTTCATTCGAATTGTCATAACGCACTATCCCTTTATACCCCTTATCTCCTACCTTATCACAAAATAGTGCATAAAGCTCTTTTTGAGAAGACAGCTTGACCAATCCACATTGCCCTTGTGCTATCTCTTTCTTGTTGAGCCAATCTCTTAACGACATAGTTTGCACCCCCTCTAAGACATAACAGAAGTCGAGCAACTCTTTTCGCTCCTGACCCATTGGGTTAAACACTTTCTTATTTAATCCCTTAGCTTTCTTCACTTGACTCATTGCATATCCAGCAAAAGTATCTTTAGACAACTTAGACAGATAATCTCTCATCACTATCTTATCCATTACGGGATGCTTATACAGCACCATCTCATCAGGTGTAGCTAACAGTTCCAGTATATTAGGGTTATTCTTACTCAACAACTCTATAAAACGCCCTATCTCATAATACACGATATCATTAGTCTCATTGCTGATCTGTGGAAGGTAATCCATACCGTAAAACTGTTCTTTAGGCAAGTAATACACTCCTCTTATATCCGTATCCGAATCTTTAGTTGCTAAGCCATATGCCCTACTCCCACTTATACATTCGAACAGGAGCAATCCTCTGTCTTTCATCTCTGTTATTGTCATTGTCTTACCTCCTTTCTAAAAAACCTATTTACCAATTCATTGTCAAAACTTCCCTTGCTCTTTACCACTGTAGCCTTAGACAAACTCTCATACAAGTCATACACATAGTCCTTTAACCTCGCATCCCAAGTGTACCAGTCCTTCTCAGTCAAGCCTTCTTTCTCTTTTATCAATAAGAGTATGTATGCAGTAAGCTTATCATCATTAACCACCTTTAGCAAGGGCTTAAACTCCATAGGTGCTATCCTATTAAACTCTACATTCCACTTAGCAGACAATAGTGCTCTAAGGATATAGAACAGTGTCTTGTACTTCACCTGCTCATCCGTATGCTCCAACAACATCTTCTTTGCTAAGCCCAGATAATGATGTGTATGTGTCTGTTGGCAATAATAGTCATGGCTCAATGCCCACATTGCTACTCTAAACCCTTCTGCCTCTTTATAAACAATAGGCGATTGTAACCACTCAAACACTGTTGTATTAGACTTAATTAGCAATACCAATACCTTCTTGATATCCCAAGCATTAAAGTCCCATACCTCATCTATCGGCATATCTATAAAATCACTTGTATCTACCACACTCAAATAATTATCTATCTTCTGCTTATAAACCAATCGAACATCGTAATCACTGTCCTCAGAAGCAAAACCCCAAGCTCTACTTCCTGACTCACACGCATACAATACTTCTATGTTATGTGACTCTTCTATTTCTTTTATCTTTTTTAATATTATCTCTTTCATAGCATTTTATCTTATTGATTCCTCACAAAACTACTTATTCACCTTTCATGCTTTTTTTGAAGTGACTATAATGAACTCATTTGACTCATTATAGTCGCTTTTGGTATCAAAAAGTGGGACAAGAAGAATGGCTTATGGTTATTGTTTTACAGTGAGTCAAGACGCAAGAAATTGAATCTCTACAACACCATTAACTGTCAACTAATTAACCTCATCACATTAGCCGAATCAATAGCCCATTTAGCATCGTACACCTCATCTGCTTCTTCTACTGAATACACAATGTTTATTCCTTGTGCTTGAGCCTTAATCATTAACAAATCTGCTACTTTCGTTTTGGCTTCTAACTTCTTTAAGAATATGTTTAATGTTTTGCTATCCAATGACTGTATATTTTGTCCACCGAATGCCATCTCTAACCATATAATCTCTCCTTTCTCAACATCCAACACCCCAAATACCAATCCTTTTGTCAAGCTATTTGTCACACGTACTTGGTGAATTACAGCTGACGGATCGTACGCTACGCCCTTATTGTTTGATACAGTCATCGGATACTTAGCATCCATCCACCCTACTACCAAGTTTGGCGTTATAGCTCCATTACTATAAGCATTGCTTGTAAAAGTTACATACTTCGCCTTTGCTCTTCTCAATGCTTGCATATCTATGTTTATATACTCGGCAGTACCTATCTGATTAGGAATACTTCTGATATCTCCACTATGCTGACATCCTAATGGCGACAAGCTGTAATAACTACACACTTCTACCTTATCTGTATAAGCGATATGACAGCTCAAATCCATATCTAAATGTTGAGCAGGCAAACCTGCCCCCCACTGCATAAACAATCTTACCTCATGTCCTTCTAATGGAAACTTAGTCCCCATTAACGCTACAGGCAAGTCTTGAACATTATCTGCTCTATCCCCTATTGCTAAAGGAATGTTATACAAATCCTCGCTGATATAGATTGTTTTATTCTCATTCTTTTGCATTGCAAATCGACGCATCACTTCTGTCAACACAAAAGACTCTATCTTACCCACCATTGCTTTTAATGTAGCCTCATCATACGCTTTTACCCATTGATTCACAGCTATCACTTTATTCACTCCACCTAATGGCTTCACTACTCTACTGGCAGTTGGGTCAAAATACGTATCTGCATACATATTCAACGTCAATAACAACCTCATTGGTACTTTATCTACCACCTTAGCAAAGTGTTCTAAAGTAACGTCGTCACCAAAACACAACATACTTGAAAACAATGAACGAGCGAATAACCCAGGACGCGACTTTAGCAATGCAAAAGCGCGGTCTGCATCCATCTTTAATCTGTAGTGTTCTATTCTACCTGCTGTCACAGTATAGATTTGATTATAGAATACATCTAATAACTCTGTTAATTGTTCAAACCCCGTTCTCTTGCTGTATTCAGCTAAACGCAAGGCTCTGATGAAACGGATCCACATACCGCGTTTAGGGTGCATATTCTCACACATCAACTCGATATCCATCGCCATCTCGTTTAACCAAGTAGCCACCATTAATGCTTCTTTTCTCGAATACTTTAACTTCAAGTTTTCTTTCACATCTTCTTTCGCTCTATTACTCGAATCTAACCTCATCTTAAAATGAGCGTGATTCTTCGCTTGACGAGCGATAATAGTCTTTGGCAGTATCAATTGTAAGAAACCTGTTTTCTTATACCACAAGTATCTCATGATATCTGTTGGGCTTTTTAACAACGCTCCCGCCTTAGCTATCTCACCTGCCTCTACATAACAGTCGATTAACAACATCAATGTCTCCTTCATCTTCACCTCTGCCGCAGGCAAAGGATATACTGCCAACAACATTTTTAACGAGTCTATCTGCGTCGCATCCAAAGCAGTATTAGCCTTAATCAAACCTTCTAAATAAGTAGTTGCCTCTTGATCTTGCCATAAGTCCAATACCTTCATTTTACTACCTCCACAATACAACTTTAATTGTTCAAACTCAAATGGCGTCCCACAGAATGGACATCCGTTATATCGTTCTAAGGGAAAGGTCTTTTTAGGAATCTTATGTCCACAACTTAACGTCTCATCATTAGAAGTACCAAACCAATTTGCCATATAAGTAATATAATGGTCTAAGTCTGTTTCTCCTGTTGGTATTAACCAATCTTTCACTAACGGAGTCCAATTGTGCTTGGTTCCTAATATACCTTGCAAAGTGTTATAAATAACTTGGTATGTTTCAGAGTCAACGTATTTTAACGCATTCAACAACTCTTCACTCAACCCAAATCCAAGCTTTCTCACATTCTCTACAAAAGAGAATACTTCTTTATTAAACGTTACAGTTATAGCTGTATCTGCAACATAAATAGCTTGATTTCTAATCGCTACTCTTAATACATTTGTTTTCATAATTATTAAATTTAATCAGGTAAGGGCAGGTTTGATACAAGGGAAATGTTTAGAAGCAAAACCTACTTGACCTCAATTACTAATCTTTATTTTGAGCTTTTATTAGGTCGCTCTAACCTATCATTCTTTTGTTAAATCAGGTAAGGGTGGGCTTATTAGCTATCCAAAAGTGTAAAGAAGTAAAACCCACTTGACCTTGATTATTATTGTGAAACAGACAGGAATCGAACCTGCATCTTGGAGTCCCTCAGTGGAGTAAATCACACTTGACCTTTTGGTAATTGCATAATTACTATACTCCACGTTTTACCTAATTAAACTACTACCTCTTTACCATCCACTGTTAACAGTCAACCGTAAACTATCTTGAAAACACCTCTTTCAATTGTTTCAAGACATTACCGCCACCAGACAAGCTGATTTCTCCTACTTTATCAGCGATCTTTTCGATGTATTCCATTTCTTTTAATCGCATTAGCATTTCGTTCTCTTCCATCAACTTCGCTGTGTTTAACAAGCTACGTGTAGCAGCTGTCTCTTCTCTACGCGTGATCATATTTGCCTGAGCTTTTTTCTCGGCGATCAACACCTGATTCATGATCTCTCTGATATCCCCTGGTAAGATGATATCTTTGATACCACAGTTTTTTACTTCGATACCTAAAGATGCTATTTCTTCTTTCACCCCATTCAAGATTTCAGAAGACAAGTTCTCTTTGCTCTCCATCAATTCATCAAAAGACATTCTACCGACTTTCTCTCTTAACATCAATTGCACTACATTATACATCTGTTTCTCCACCTCCTTGTTGTCCACATAGGCATTCAACAAATCTTGTACTTGGTACACCAAATTGAAGTTGATACGCAACTGTACTTTGTCTTTCGTCAATATCTCTTGCCCATTCATATCCATCACTTGCTGACGTATATCGACAAGGATGATTTGTACCTTGATATCGTTTTTCCAATATCTGTATTCACCAGCATTCAAGATCTCTTGGAACTGCCCATCCACGAATAACAATCCTTTCTCATTAGCCCCTACCGTGTACATTCTCACGAAGTTTGACATATTGCCTTTCCCCATGATATTACGAGCGATAGTCTTGTCCACTTCTAATCCATCTATAGTATACCGCTCAAAAGAGTACTCAGTCGCAGCCTTCCAATAGATATGTCTACCAGCACCTAATACTACATTAAACACTTTGTTTTTATACACCAATACCACTTCATTATCCATCACGTCGATCACCTCTAACATTCCTCTTAACTCTGTATTTAATAACAGAGCTTCTATATCTCTACGCATACCGAAGTACTCAGACATATTGTATTCCATCACCTCTTTCTCTCCCCATAACCAGTATTCACCAGCAGTATATACTCTCTGTAATTCTCCTTGTTTAAACACTAAGGCAACGTGATTTGTTTTTACTTGTAACTTTTTCATAGCTGTATATTTTTAATATTTTACGTCTTTATCATAAAGAACAGTCTAAATAGCCTTCACTTATCTCAGGCGGAAAAAGAAGTAAACTGTACAATAGAATAGTTTGTGTATAGTCCTGAATGACTCACTGAGCAAGTCATTCACTCTATATCATCCCCTATTCCTCTTCTACAGCATAGCTTGTTTTTACAGGCTTTGATAAGTTGTCTTTTATTCTCTTAGTCTAAGACTGCAAGAAGAAAAGACAGAAACACTATTTGACTGAACCTTTTTTATATGGAGAGGATTTTTAACGAAGTTCCTCTGCTTCTCCTAAAATTGCTTAAAAGGCAATTGTTCTGATCTAACCGCTAATCTATATTACCCTGAGGTAATAGTAGGATTCGAACCTACGACATGAACATTTTACTAATCCCATATTAGTTGTTCTTCTGATTACAAACAGGATAAGGTAAACTACTGTCCCTCACTTCTGCGCTATACCGAAACGCTTCCAAGGTTTGTATCTTTCGAACAGTACAAAGATGCATACCTACCTACGCAATCAAATTGCGCACATATAAAAAACTACAAAATATTTTATTAATCACTATATATCAATAAATTACAAATTAAAATATTTTACAAAAAAGATTACTACGTAATTATACTGCGTACACAAAGAGAAGAATATGTATATTTGAAGTGAATAAAACGCTAAAAAGTAATGGCAACGAATAAATTAGCATTATTGCGCTACCGAATTATTGATGAATGTCTACGAAACAGATTCAGAAAATGGACGCTTAACGACCTCATTGAGAAGGTAGCTGATGCCCTATATGAATACGAAGGCATAGACACTGGTATCAGCAAGCGTACCATACAGCTCGATATACAAGCGATGCGCAGTGAAGGCTTGGGCTATAATGCTCCTATCATCGTAGTAGATAGAAAATACTATACCTATGAGGATGCTAACTACAGTATCAAAAACTCTCCTATCAACGATGCAGATACAGAAAAGCTAAAAGAAGTAGTCGCTATCCTAAAACACCTCAACGGATTCAGTCAGATAGATGAGATGAGTGAAGTCATTGCGAAGTTAGATAACAGCCTGCTTACCCGCAGTACTAAAGCGCCCAACTATATACAGATGGAAGGCAATAGTTTGCTAAAGGGAATTAAATTTATCAGTCCGCTATACGATGCGATTAAGAATAAACAAGCCCTACTAATAGAATACAAGTCTTTTAAATCTAAAGAAGCTACTAAGAATATCTACTATCCTTACTTATTAAAAGAGTATCGAAACAGATGGTTTGTAGTCGTGCGCAGTAGTACTCATAAGCATTTACTTACCTTAGCACTTGACCGTATCATCAACGTATATGCCTTAGCAAACGAACCTTATAAAGAATATGAAGGTGTAGACTTTGACCGATATTATAACGACACACTTGGAGTGACTAAAACGGAGCAGGACCGCGCACAGAAGGTTATCCTCTGGGTGAATGCCTATAATGTTCCTTACGTAAAGACCAAACCACTACACCACTCTCAGCAAGTGTTAGAGGAAGATGAGACAGGTATGAAGATACGTATAGATGTAGTACTCAACTTCGAACTCGAAAGAGAAATACTCGGCTTCGGTGAAACGTTGAAAGTAATCGCACCTAAAATACTACAAAAACGTATTATGAAGCGAGTGATGAAAATGAACGAGCAGTATGTACCAACAAATGAGAAAGAAGAAATATAAAGCTATGTTGTACTTCCTAAAATAAGTACCTTCGTTTTTTATTTTACAATATACCAAACCCCATACCTAATGGACAAACAACAAATAGAAGAAATATTCAATATGACTTTTGCAGGGTTAGCCCTATTCTATCGCGACTGTGAACTAAGTCAAGAGTTAATCGATAAATATCATATTGGGCAGATTATACAAGAATGCGGTTTCACAGATGCTACTTATAAAGGAGGCGGACTTACTACCAACTTGCGTTACCTTATCGCCTCTGCTCATGCTAAAGATGTAGCAGCTCTTGTTCCTCAGATGGAAGAATACGGATTAGTAATGATACAGTCAGGCGCTTACTATAAAGTATTGGATATTCACACTATTGATAATAAAACACAAATTGTATTACTGCATATTGCTGAAGAAACCAAAGAATTCTTTGCGACCAACTCTTCTAATATAGAAGAGCAGATTGTACAGAAAGCAAGAGAAGGATTTGAACTTAAACTACACACTCAACCTATCCCTTGCTTACAAACAGAAGAATGGATAGACAGAACAGCTCTTCCTATGGGAATGAGTGATACAGGAGAATTCTTTATATAATAATTCTCTTATTAAAATATACTGAGAGCTTAGGTAATTCATATTATCTAGGCTTTTTACTTTAATACTCATTCATTTCAAAAAATAATAATCGCAAATGATTATGAATCACTCACATAAAATCATGTAACTTTGTATTCTCAAAAAAGAAAGCACTTCCTATGACCAAAAGAATATTATTGTTTATAATTATTATAGGTTCAATATTAGGTATTTTCTTATTTATACATCATAATAACACCTCTCCTGATCATTCTTATTTTAAAAGAATAGTAGTCCAACAAGATACAATAAACATCAATATTGACTTTAATAGGATTCAACTCAATGAAGAAGATTTTATAGAAGCTATCCCTACATTTAACAATAGAAACAAAGAATATCTACAACAAGATTATAATTCTGACACAAGTCTTGTACAAGAATACATCACCTTTCATTTAGAAGAATTACAGAGAGAAGAGCTAGCGTCATTGGGGATAAATAACCTATCCAAAGAAGACAATACTATCTTATATCAAAAACTCAAACTAGTTCATATTTGGTTGTATCCAGTAGATGAGCTAAACAAGAAGTATTATTTAGTATTTGACTACAGCATTGGTAAAGAATACGCAGATGCCGTAATTGTGATAAGAACAGACTTACAGGGTCATTTGATAGATATTAATTGGGAAAGTTAAATCCTTATATTAATGCTCTAATAAATACCACTATTTACTAAATTCAATAGAAGCTTACAAGCCTCATCTCTACCATACAAGAATAAACAGAGTTACAAAATATCTAAAAACCAAAAGCCATAGTGTAATATTTCCTTTTGATGACATTGTTTAGGGGCATCATAGGTCTTATAGACCATCTCACCTACTTCAAAAGGAACAGGCTTTTTAAACATTGGCCCGTCATAGACAAAGGTATGAAACTCGCCATTCTCTCCACAAGGATCAACTCCATCAGGCAAATCTTCTATAAACTGCTTATCTATCGTACGTCCAACAAAGCTTTTGTCGAGATATTGCTCATTGACACAAACGACAATTGTTTTCAAACCACAGTCTACCATTTCGTGAATTAATGCTGTTGTATCTCTATTCCACAGTGGAAATACGCCTGTGATTCCTAACCTTGCTAGCTGTGCCTCTCTAAACGTTTTTAAGTCTTCTAAGAGAATATCTCCATAAATACTATCCAATATACCTACACGCTTATACTCTTCCAATTGAGTCATTATAATAGCTTCATACTCCTGTAGAGAGAGCTTTTCATGAAGGTGTACTATATCTAAAGAGATTCCTATGCATTCTGCTTGTCGTTTTAATACTTCTTCTCTTATCCCATGCATAGATACCCGCCCGAAATGTTCATTAACAGTAGTCATTAGACGCACTACTTCTAACTCATTACTTTGTTGTATCTGATATAAGGCATAAGCAGCATCCTTCCCACTACTCCAGTTTAAAAAAGCATTCTTCATTATTTCGTTATTTTTTGGTCAAAACAAGATATAAAAAAACGGTCTCACTACTGTGAAACCGTTCTATATTTATTTTATCAAGAATTATATCTCTCTATTAGGATCGAATGCTTCTAATATTTGAGCCACTCTCTGTACGAACTGTCCTCCTAATGCTCCATCTACTACTCTATGGTCATAGCTGTGAGATAAGAACATTTTCTGACGGATACCGATAAAGTCTCCTTCTGGAGTTTCGATAACAGCAGGTACTTTACGGATAGCTCCTAATGCAAGGATACCTACCTCTGGTTGGTTGATAATTGGCGTACCGAATACACTTCCAAAAGTACCAACGTTAGTTACTGTATACGTACTACCTTGAGTATCGTCTGGTTTTAATTTACCGGCTTTAGCACGATTACCTAAGTCATTAACCGCTTTAGCCATACCTACTAAGTTTAACTGATCAGCATTTTTAATTACTGGTACAATTAAGTTTCCGTTTGGTAATGCAGCAGCCATACCTAAGTTAATATTTTTCTTCTTAATGATATAATCACCTTCTACAGAGATATTCATTCCAGGGAAGTCTTTTAATGCCTTCGCTACAGCCTCCATAAAGATAGGTGTGAACGTAAGTTTCTCTCCTTCTCTCTTCTCGAATGAATTCTTCACTTTATTTCTCCAGTTCACAATATTCGTCACATCTACTTCGATAAATGACTGTACGTGAGCAGAAGTCTGTACAGACTTCACCATATATCCTGAGATCAGCTTACGCATACGGTCCATCTCTACGATTTCGTCAGCACCGTTTACAGATACTGGAGCTGCTTTAGAAGCAGTTTGAGCCGCTGGAGCAGGAGTAGCCTTTGGCGCTTCTACTTTTACAGCTGCAGCTTGAGGTTGGTTTCCTCTATTTTTAATATAATCTAAGATATCATTCTTAGTTACTCTTCCATCTTTACCAGTACCCGCTATCGCTTCTAATTCAGCTACAGATACCCCTTCTTCTTTAGCTATATTTTTAACTAATGGAGAAAAGAACTTATCAGAGTCTGAAAAATCAACAGGCGTAGCTACTGTATCTTGTGCTACTGCTACAGTCTCCGCTACAGCTTTTGCCTCTGCAGGTGCACTGCTTGCTGCTGGAGCTGATGCAGGAACATCACCTTCTGTTTCTATGATTGCGATTGTTTGTCCTACTTGAACAACATCATCTACTTGGAATAAAATCTCTACTAAAGTTCCTTCAACCTCTGATGGAACCTCACTATCAACTTTGTCTGTAGCAATTTCTAATACTGTTTCATCAGCGTCAATATGATCCCCTACATTCTTCAACCAGTTTGTAATTGTTGCCTCTGCAACACTCTCTCCCATTTTGGGTAATTTCAATTCGAACTTTGCCATATTTATAACCTAAGGTTGTGTTTTCTTATACAAATTACAAATTTAATAATATTTCAGACTTTTTACAGCCATTTATAAAATTATCATTCTATCAAAAACTATACTTCTCTATCCTTATTTCTCTCATTACATCTATTTAAATAATCCATTTTTACATATTTTCTTTTGAATTTTATTCCAAACTACGCAATTCATTTTTTTAAATAAAAATGTCGTATTAAGTCAAAAAAGCTCTTCTCATAAGGATACTTCGTGAAATATACAAAAAAACAAAGCACCAAAAACTTTCTTCAATATTAAAACTTTGCAAAATAAAAAAGCCGACCATTTCTGGTCGGCTTTAGCTTTATATAAAATAATATCTATTATTATTTGATAGTATTACGCTTACGATCTGTCTCTTTTAAGAAGATTTTTCTTAAACGTAATGACTTAGGAGTCACCTCAACGTATTCATCTTTTTGGATGTACTCTAATGCTTCCTCTAATGAGAATTTGATAGCTGGAACAATTCTAGCTTTATCATCAGCACCTGAAGAACGTACGTTAGATAGTTTTTTCGTTTTAGTAACGTTAACAGTCATATCATCACTACGCGTATTCTCACCGATTACCTGTCCTTCATAGATATCCTCGTTAGGATCAACGAAGAATTTACCACGGTCTTGTAACTTATCGATAGAATAAGGAATAGCCTTACCATTCTCCATAGAAATTAATGAACCATTGTTACGTCCAGCGATTTCTCCTTTGTATGGTTGGTATTCTAAGAAACGGTGTGACATAATAGCCTCACCAGCAGTAGCTGTTAATAACTGGTTTCTTAAACCGATAATACCTCTAGAAGGAATTAAGAATTTAATAATCATACGATCACCTTTAGGCTCCATACTTAACATCTCACCTTTTTTCAAAGTAACATATTCTACAGCACGTCCAGATAAGTTCTCAGGAATATCAATAGTTAATTCTTCTATCGGCTCACATTTAACACCATCAACTTCTTTGATGATTACTTGTGGTTGTCCGATTTGTAATTCGTATCCTTCACGACGCATTGTCTCGATCAATACAGATAAGTGCAATACACCACGTCCGAATACCATAAATTTATCAGCACTATCCGTTTCGTTTACACGTAGAGCTAAGTTTTTCTCTAACTCTTTAGCTAAACGATCTTTGATGTGTCTAGATGTAACGTATTTACCTTCTTTACCGAAGAATGGAGAGTCATTAATAGTAAATAACATACTCATTGTTGGCTCATCGATAGTGATAGTTGGTAATGCTTCTGGGTTTTCGAAGTCAGCGATTACGTCACCGATTTCAAATCCTTCGATACCTACTACAGCACAGATATCACCTGCATGTACTTCAGATACTTTTTTACGTCCTAATCCTTCAAAAGTATGAACCTCTTTAATTTTAGATTTAACAGTTTTACCATCTCTCTTAATTAAAGAAACATTCATTCCCTCTTTTAAAATACCTCTATGTAAACGACCAATAGCAATACGTCCTGTAAATGTAGAGTAATCTAAAGATGTGATTAACATCTGAGGAGTACCTTCATTCATTTTAGCAGCTGGAATATGCTCTAAAACCATATCTAATAATGGTTCGAAAGAGTCTGTTGGTTTTTTCCAATCATCAGACATCCAGTTGTTTTTAGCAGAACCATATACAGCTGGGAAATCCATCTGCCATTCTTCTGCTCCAAGTTCAAACATTAAGTCAAACACTTTCTCGTGTACTTCCTCTGGAGTACAGTTTTCTTTGTCTACTTTGTTAACAACCACACATGGTTTTAAACCTAAACTAATCGCCTTTTGAAGTACGAAACGAGTTTGAGGCATTGGTCCCTCAAAAGCATCTACAATCAAAAGAACACCATCAGCCATATTTAAAACACGTTCTACCTCTCCTCCGAAATCCGCGTGACCTGGAGTATCGATAATGTTAATTTTTGTTCCTTTATAGCTTACCGAAACGTTCTTAGAAGTAATAGTAATACCTCTTTCTCTTTCGATATCTTCGTTGTCTAAAATCAACTCTCCTGATGTTTCATTCTCACGAAATAATTGACAGTGGTGTAAAATTTTATCAACCATAGTAGTTTTACCGTGGTCAACGTGTGCTATAATAGCAATATTCCTAATTGGTGTCATATAGGGATTTTAAAATTAGAATTTCTTTCTCGCTGCAAATATATTCATTTAAAAATGAATAGTATCAACAAAAAAAGCTCTCAGTATTGAGAGCTTGATATTTTTTACTTACAAACCAAATCGTTGTCTCTATAATACTATAAAGCAGCAACGTGTTTTGTTAATTTTGATTTCAAGTTAGAAGCTTTGTTGTCATGAATGATATTTTTCTTAGCTAATTTATCAATCATAGAAACAACTACAGGTAATTTAGCAGCAGCATCTTTTTGATCTTCGATCAAACGTAAAGCTTTGATAGCATTACGAGTTGTTTTGTGCTGATATCTGTTTAATACTCTTTTCTTTTCGTTACTTCTAATTCTTTTTAAAGCTGACTTATGATTTGCCATTTCTTAAATATTTTATTAAGTCTATACTATTTTTCTCTTGTAGTCCGTAGGGGAATCGAACCCCTGTTACCAGGATGAAAACCTGGCGTCCTAACCCCTAGACGAACGGACCAATTAATTGTAATAAATAAAATTCTCAAAAAGAGAATCTGTAGTCCGTAGGGGAATCGAACCCCTGTTACCAGGATGAAAACCTGGCGTCC
>NZ_JBBPHJ010000008.1:0-150972 GCF_038039665.1 Myroides sp. C4067 | reverse complement strand
ATGATAATCCGTCTCTACTTTATTGACCATACAATTAACTGACCTACTTTCTGGATACAGATAATCTATCTCTACATTGATATGGCTACTTTATTTGACACGGATGATAATCCGTCTCTACTTTATTGACCATACAATTAACTGACCTACTTTCTGGACACTGATAACGCTACTTTGTTTGACACGGATGATAATCCGTCTCTACTATAATCACAATACAATTAACTGACCTACTTCCTGGACACGGATGATAATCAGTGTGTACATTGATATGGCTACTTTCTGGACACGGATAATAATCTGTCTCTACTATAATCACAATACAATTCCTAATTCTTCATTAACTATCGCCCTCTTTTGCCCTTTTTGGTTAATATTGGAGAGATTGCCTTGCTTTGGTCATTTCATTTAAGCATAACCAACTATTAATAAGCACTTTATATCGTTTTATTCAAAAATTGTTCGGAAGCTGTTCGGTAATGAGCAGTGTTTACTTGGGATAAGTACCCTTTTACCGAACCGTACTAAATCTCTACCCGAAGCATCTATATACTACTATAATTTCCTTAGATAACCGATTAGATCCTCTGCTATACCAAGGCCAGTGACAGACTTTTGCAAAAAAGAGAGACTAGGAGAAATAATTTTAGTAATTTGCACCTAACTCAAATAAACTAAAACAATTATGAAACTATACGCTATAGAAAGTGGCAACTTTAAACTAGATGGTGGTGCTATGTTTGGCGTTGTTCCTAAAGTGATTTGGAACAAAACCAACCCTGCTGATGCTAATAACCTCATCGACTTAGGGGCTAGACTACTCCTTATCGAAGAGGGCAACAGACTGATCCTTATCGATACAGGTATGGGAAATAAACAATCTGATAAATTCTTTGGTTATTATAATCTATGGGGAGACCATAGCATAGATAAGTCTCTAGCTAAGCATGGCTTTCACAGAGATGATATCACAGATGTATTTTTGACACACTTACACTTCGACCACGTAGGAGGTGCTGTAAACTGGAATAGTGATAAGACAGGATATGTAAACGCTTTTAAAAACGCGAAGTACTGGACGAATGAGAATCACTGGGAATGGGCAACTAAACCGAATGCGAGAGAGAAGGCTTCTTTCTTATCAGAGAACATCCTTCCTATACAGGATAGCGGTGCACTTCACTTCATCCCAAAGGCTCAAGGAAACATACTGCACAACTCCGAATTAGACTTTGATATCTTCTTCGCAGATGGACATACTGAGAAACAAATGATCCCTATACTGAACTATAAAGGCAAAAAGATAGCTTATGTAGCCGATCTACTGCCTACAGTAGGACATATCCCACTTCCTTATGTAATGGGATACGATACAAGACCCCTGCTAACACTAGACGAAAAAGAGAAATTCTTAAAGATGGCAGCTGATGAGAATTGGTATTTGTTCTTAGAACACGATGCTCATAATGAAATCATCACTGTGCAACATACTGAAAAAGGAGTGAGACTAAATGAGAATTTAAAAGCTAATGAAATCTTAATTTAGTGTTAAGTACACTTTCAAGATGTAACTTATTTATATTTTTAGCACGAATAACATTGATAATTTAAATTTAACTATAATGCGATTGATTAAACCTTTATACCTATCAGCTGCTTTAGCATTAGCTTTAACTAGCTGTGGTACAACGAGTACGATTACCAATACACCGATCTCGGGTGTAGATAATCTACCGAAGAGAACAACAAAACTTACAGAAGAACAATTACGCAGATGGAGTCATTTAGACATCATTAATGATACTGTTCCTGGAATGTCTGTTGACAGAGCGTATGAAGAAATTCTTAAAGGAAAGAAATTACCTAAGAAAGTAATTGTAGGAGTTGTAGATTCAGGTGTTGAGATTGATCACGATGATTTAAAGACTCAAGTTTGGACAAACCCTAATGAAATAGCGGGTAATGGTATCGATGATGATAATAATGGATACATCGATGACATCCACGGATGGAACTTCTTAGGACAGTCTGTACACGAAAACGTAGAGATGGTACGTGTGATCCGTAGAGGTGATGATGGTTCTGATCAGTATAAAAGAGCGGTGAAGGAATACGACGAAGAGGTAAAAAGCAACCAAGAGAGCAAACTACGTGTAGATATGTTATTGCGTGCAAATGAGCGTATCGCAAAATACCTAGATAAGAAGGACTACACAATGGATGACTTAAACAGTATTCCACTAGACGCGACTGAAGAAATCATCCACTCTAAGAATGTTATGTATAATATCTTAGCTGGTGGAAGAGAGTTGTCTTGGTTAGAAGCTTACAAAAACAGTGTAGAAAGTAAAGCAAAACACCACTTAAACTTAGAGTTCGACGGTAGAAAGATAGTAGGTGATGATCATACAGATATCAATGATAGAATCTATGGTGATAACAACGTGATCGGACCTGTAAGAGAAGAGGCTAAACACGGTACTCACGTAGCTGGTATTATCGCTCAGACTCGTGGTAATAACTTAGGTGGAGACGGTGTAGCATCTGACGTAGCAGAGATCATGGCTGTAAGAGCTGTACCTGATGGAGATGAGTATGATAAGGATATCGCATTAGGTATCAGATATGCAGTAGATAACGGTGCTAAAGTAATCAACGGAAGCTTCGGTAAATACTATGAAGAAAACAGTCAGTGGGTACGTGACGCTATTAAATATGCAGAAGAGAAAGATGTACTTATCGTAGTAGCTGCAGGTAATGATGCTATGGACTTAAACATCCCTGGAGGTGTAGAGCGCTACCCTAACGATAACGTGAAGATGGGACCAGAGATCTCTAACAACTTCTTAGTAGTAGGAGCTCTTAACCCAGAGTTTGGTAAAAATATGGTAGCTCGTTTCTCTAACTATGGAGATTATGACGTAGACGTATTCGCTCCTGGAGTGAAAATCTATGCTACTGTACCAACGAATAGTTATGAGTACTTACAAGGTACTTCTATGGCTTCTCCTAACGTAGCAGGTGTTGCAGCATTAGTGAGAGCTTATTACCCAGAGTTTACAGCTGGAGAAGTGAAGAAAATCATCATGGACTCAGGTGTAGCAGTAAACTTCGACGTAGTAGTAGGTGAGAAAAAAGAAATCAGAAATTTCCAATCTATCTCTACTTCTGGTAAGTTTGTAAATGCGTACAATGCATTATTATTAGCTGAGAAATTATCAAAAGCTAAAAAATAAAACTTGTAACTAAGTAACCCTTAATATAAAAAGCTCCACATTTATGCATAATATATGTGGAGTTTTGATTTCAAACACATTATGAAAAAAATATTACTAACTCTAGCTATCTGCTCTATTGCCCTAATAGACGCAATCGCTCAAAACAACCCTAATCCAGGTTATTGGCAACAACATGTTGACTATAAAATGGACGTGAAGATGGACGTGAAAAAGTACCAATACACAGGTACTCAAAAGTTAACTTACACAAACAATTCACCTGATACTTTAAAAGCAGTATACTTCCACCTTTACTACAACGCATTCCAACCCAATAGTGATATGGATGCGCTATTATCAAATATCGCTGATCCTGACTCTCGTATGGTAGATACTAAAACAGTGAGAGGTAGAAAAGTATTTGAAAGTAGAATCACAAAGCTAAAAGACAACGAAATAGGATACTTAAAGGTATCTAAAATGATGCAAGATGGTGAGGCTTTAGAGACGAAAGAAGTAGGTACTATACTAGAGGTGACTCTAAAAAAACCTATCGCTCCTAAGTCATCTACTGTATTCACAATGAACTTCGATGGACAAGCTCCTGTAATGATCCGTAGAGCTGGTAGAAACTCTAAAGAGGGTGTAGCACTGTCTATGTCTCAATGGTTCCCTAAGATCGCTGAATATGACTTCGAAGGATGGCATGCTGAGCAGTATCTAGGTAGAGAGTTCCACAGTGTATGGGGTGACTTCGACGTAAAAATTACGTTAGATAAAAACTATATCTTGGGTGGTACAGGTAATATCGTAAATAATAATGAGGTAGGATATGGATACCAAGATGCTGGTATCGA
This sequence comes from Myroides sp. C4067, assembly GCF_038039665.1. NCBI lineage: Bacteria > Pseudomonadati > Bacteroidota > Flavobacteriia > Flavobacteriales > Flavobacteriaceae > Myroides > Myroides sp. C4067. Next base: position 146,897 of record NZ_JBBPHJ010000008.1, on the reverse strand, counting down.
TGATAATTCTATCAAAAAAGGTAAAGAGCTTACATGGCACTTTAAAGCTGAGAATGTACTAGACTTTACATGGGGAGCAGACCCTAACTTCATACACGATACGTATGATGGACCTGATGGAGTGAAACTTCACTTCTTATATAAAAACAATCCTGCTATTATAGATAACTGGAAAAAACTACAGCCTGTAACAGCAGAGTTAATGAAATTCTTCAATGAGAATGTAGGTCCTTATCCTTATAACCAATACTCTGTAATACAAGGTGGTGATGGAGGTATGGAATACTCTATGTGTACCCTAATCACAGGCGAGAGATCATTCCCAAGCTTAGCAGGAGTGACAGCTCATGAGTTAGCGCACAGTTGGTTCCAACATGCTTTAGCTACTAATGAGACGAAACACGAATGGATGGATGAAGGGTTTACTTCATTTATCTCTGACCTAGCGATGCTAAAGATCTTACCTAAAGACCAACAAGAAGATGTGAACCCGTTCGGATCTACTTATAAGAGCTACTATAGCTTAGTGTCTAAGGGAATGCAAGAGCCATTAAGCACACATGCAGATCATTACTTGACCAATAGAGCTTATTCTACTTCTGCATACAGCAGAGGGTCTATCTTCTTAACTCAATTAGCTTACTTAATCGGGTGGGATAATATGATGACTACACTGAGAACGTACTATAATGAATACAAGTTCACTCACCCTACTCCTAATGACTTCAAGCGTGTAGCTGAGAAAGTATCTGGTGCTGTATTAGACCAATATTTAATCGACTGGACACAGACGAACAACACGATAGACTACTCTATCTTATTCGTAGAAGAGGTACAGAAAAACCAAACTTTAGTTACTTTAGGTAGAATGGGAAGAATGGGTATGCCTTTAGATATTTTAGTAGAATACGAAGATGGTTCTATAGAGACATTCTATATTCCTTATACTTCAATGCACTGGATCAAACCTAACCAGTACGTACAATACGAAAGAACAGTGTTAGATGGATGGGGATGGGCTCAACCAGAATATAAGTTCACAATCAATAAACCAAAAGGTGCTATTAAGAAAATAGTGATCGACCCAAGCCAGTTTATGGCTGATGTAAATCAAGAAAATAGTATCTATACAAAATAGAAATAGGCCGCAGTAGCGGCCTATTTTATTTATAAATATTTCATATTCCTTTGCTACCTTTGCAGTCTATATGGAACAAAAAAAATACAATTATCCTAAAAAGGAAAAGCTAAAAAGCAAAACTGTAATCGAAGAGTTATTTACAACTGGTAAAACTGTGAGTAAATACCCTTTGAGAATGGTATACGTGCAAATAGCTAATCAAGAAGACCTCCCTCTAAAAGTAGGAGTATCTGTATCTAAACGCCATTTTAAAAAGGCGGTAGATAGAAACTATTTTAAAAGATTACTACGCGAAGCATATAGGCAGAATAAACACTTACTACTAGAAAATATAGATAAGCCTTATGCAATGATGCTATTCTATCAATCTAAAGATAGATTAACATTCAAAGATGTAAACGAGAAGATGATTAAGCTTTTCGAGAAATTCATAGACGCTACAACAGAAAAAAAAGAAGACAACTCTTAATAGTTTGTCTTTTTTACATCTTATATTTGCACTATATTAAAAATACACTTAACTTAATAGTTTTCTGATTATTAATCATTAAATACTAATAAATAAGTATCTTTTTATTGTTTAAAGGTATTGTTTATTCTTGATTGAGTTGATCATTTTTACAATATCTAGCATCTAATGCTACTTACATGTAAGAGTTCAGAAAAGCATTGTTATAAATATACCTGAGTTTGTTCAGGCTTTAAAATAGTGATAGCTCTATGCAAAATTTAGAAAAAGGAAATTGTTTAATCGAAACAGATAGTGATGTAGAACACATCTCTACACCTAACAAAAGCACTCTAGACCTTAATACTACACACAAAGCTCTTGAAGTAGCGAATAACAGATTGCGCCAACTACCTTTAGAAGGTCAGTCTAACTTCAGAGATCTAGGCGGATATCAAACAGAGGACAACAAAACAGTCAAATGGGGATGCTTATTTCGCTCAGGACAATTGAGCAACCTAACTGACGTAGATCTAAACTACCTAAGCTCACTTCCGCTGACTACAATAGTAGACTTTAGAAGTGAAGAAGAAAGTCAAGAACAAAAAACACTGTTACCTAAGACAGTTACTAATGAAGTACTTCTACCAATCACTCCTGGTAATCTTAGTAAGAATCAGGTCATGCAGATCGTACAAGAAGGAGATATAAACCTAGCTACTAAACTCTTAGTGGATATCAATGAACAACTGGTACTCCACAACCAAAGTCAATACAAAGCTTTCTTTAGAGAGGTAGAATGTTCTGAGGCTCCACTAATGTTTAACTGTACTGCAGGTAAAGATAGAACAGGCTTCGCTGCTGCTCTACTCCTATCTGCTCTAGGTGTGAATCAACATACAGTGATAGAAGATTACCTATTGACTAATCAATATGTCAATCTCGATATACAACAGATACAACAACAATTTAATCTAGAAACACAACAAGCCGAAACACTTCTAACCCTATTCACAGTACAAGAACAATTCTTAGCAAAAGCATTGAATACTATAGAAGAATATTATAATTCTGTAGAACAGTACCTAACAGAAATATTAGAAGTGGATATCGCTTTATTAAAAGCAAAATATCTTTACTAAACTAAGACTAGCCATGGAGTGGTATATATTCCTATTCTGACTATTAGCTTATTAGTAACCATATCGTTACAAATTACAAGTTTAAATCCGACACTTTTATGCAAGCACAGTCATCACATGGCCACAGTTCTCAATTGAATAAAATAACCTTAGGAACACTACTGGTGACCTTAGGTATTATCTATGGAGACATTGGTACATCCCCACTTTATGTAATGAAAGCCATCATAGGAAAAGAGATTATCCGAGAGGATATTGTCTTAGGAGCTATTTCATGCGTTTTTTGGACCTTAACCTTACAGACGACCATTAAGTATGTTTTTCTAACCCTAAAGGCAGATAATAATGGTGAAGGAGGTATATTCTCACTCTATACTTTAGTCAAGAGGTTGAAGAAACGTTGGTTAATCATTCCTGCTATTATTGGAGGTAGTGCACTATTAGCCGATGGTATCATCACCCCTCCTATCTCTATATCATCTGCTATAGAAGGACTTAGAATATATGAACCAAACCTACAGACTATTCCGATAGTGATAGGAATTATCTTTATTCTCTTTGTCATCCAACAATTTGGTACCAAGGCTATTGGCAAATTCTTTGGCCCTATGATGACTTTGTGGTTCTTAATGATAGGGATAATTGGTCTATTTCACTTAATGGATAACCTTACAGTACTAAAGGCTTTAAATCCTTATTATGCAGTTCATTTACTTTCTATACACTCAGAAGGATATTTTGTATTGGGATTTGTCTTTCTATGTACTACAGGTGCAGAAGCACTTTATAGTGATCTAGGACATTGTGGGATAAAGAATATACGCATCACTTGGGCATTTGTAAAAGCGATGCTAGTATTGTGTTATTTTGGACAAGGAGCTTATTTAATCAACTTTTCTAACCAAACACTACTACAACTATCACCGGATAATCAAAACCCCGCAAACCCTTTCTTTTTAGTTATGCCTGAGTGGTTCTTGCCATTTGGTATAGCCATTGCAACAATAGCGGCTGTAATCGCATCACAAGCCCTAATAAGCGGATCATTTACACTAATCAATGAAGCGATAAGACTTAACTTATGGCCAAAAGTAAAAGTAAAATTCCCGACCAATGTAAAAGGTCAATTATATATTCCTTCTATCAACTGGTTGCTATTCTTAGGCTGTGTATTCGTGGTACTACACTTCGAAGAGTCAGGTAATATGGAAGCTGCGTATGGACTAGCAATTACCTTGTGTATGATCATGACTACAATCTTACTAGGCTACTATATGTACCTAAAACGTGTACATATTGTTGTAATCGTATTAGTCGAACTAATATACCTAAGCTTAGAGGTATCTTTCTTTATCGCTAACGTTCAGAAGTTCACTCATGGTGGTTATGTTACCGTTATCATAGCATCTTTGCTAGCAGGTACGATGATTATAAACTACCTAGCGAAGAAGATAAGAAAGAACTATACTGAGTTTGTCAATATAGAACAGTATAAAGACATTCTTCTAGATATCAGTGGAGATACAAGCATTCCTAAATTTGCTTCTAATCTAATCTATCTAACCAACTCCAATACATGCTCTAAAATAGAATATAAAGCATTGTATTCTATCACACAACGTAGACCTAAAAGAGCAGATAACTATTGGTTCATACATGTGAATGTTAGTGATCAACCTTATAACTTAGAATACAAAATACAGAAGATGGGTGCTGATAATATTATCCGTGTTGACTTTTATCTAGGTTTTAGAAATGACCAAAAGATCAGTGTACTCATGAAACAAGTACTTAAAGAGCTAACAGAAACAGGAGAAGTAGATGTAATCAGTAAATACACCTCTTTACAAAAAAACAATATCTATACAGACTTTGAATATGTATTGATAGAGAAAGAATTGTCTTATGACAATGAACTACCTGCTCATGAAACAATCATACTTACACTATATGAATGGCTTAAAAAACTAGCACTATCAGAAGAAAAGGCCTTTGGTCTTGACAGTAGTGCTGTAACAGTAGAACGATTCCCTATGGTGATAAACCCAATAGAAGAATTACCTTTACACAGAAGGTATTAATACATAAAAAGGCGTTCAGTGATGAACGCCTTTTTACTTCTATTTAATTTGTTTCGCTCTCATTAAACTTTAATGAGTTTACGATTGATTCTACTTCCATTAAGATACCTCTCTTTCCCATAGCAGGATTATATACTAACCCTTCTATAAACAGGTACCTACTAGCTGATTCATCCCGGAACACATAACTCATATAAGGACCACTCATAAAGCTATTATGCATGTCCCAATCTCCAGTGAACTCATATACCTTTCTTCCTTGTCTTACAAACTCTTTATTGTTTGGAATAAACCCTTCATTGAGCCTTAGATATGAATTATCTTCTATAGAATGTATATACTTACCATTCACTGAATCCTTCACTGCTAATAAGTTATTTAGAATAGTATCATCTGTATTCTCTATTCTCTCCATTGGCACATCATAAATCAGAATATTACTATTACCTGAAGCAATATTCTTTTTAAACCATACAAAGTGGTAATTACTTCCAACCAACTTATACGTAGTCGGCAAATTAAGGCTTACTTGAAACTTATCCTGAAAATAATCAATATCAACTATCTTCCCTTCAAGAATACGCTTTGCAACGACATCAAACTCAGAGCGCAAAATAGAACTCACAATAGAGTCTGAATTCTTCTTAAACTCGCTTATTAGCCCCTTCCTAGAATCTCCGCTAACTGTAAAGTACATCTGACCAGCAGTGTACTTATCTTTCTCAAACAGAAAACTATTGTTACTATAGTTATCCGAAAAGACGATTATATTTCTTCTATTCTTCGTACGTGAAGAAAATAGATTAGGTGAGATCTGTTCTAAAGAAAAAGTAGACTCTGGTGGTGTAATTCCTTCTATAGGTACAGCCAGATGTTCTCTTATACTATCCCCTACACTACCATACCATAGTCTATCATTAATGACTATAAGTATCTGGTGAGGTTCGTCCATAGGATTGTTAGATCTATTCTTAGCAGACCTGTCTCTACACCCAACGAGTGCAAACAATACTAACAATACATAACCAATATACCTCACTCTTATCTTCTTCTAATTAAGTCTTAACTTCATACCTGGACGAATGTCATCTGAGTCCTTCATATTATTTAAGGACTTTAATTTAGTCACAGTCACTCCAGCAAACTTCTTACTTATAGAAGATAATGAATCTCCTCTCTGCACAGTATAGAAATTATTCTTAGTACCGCCTGACGCTTGAGCCACCGCTTTTTTACCTACTACTAATTTCTTACCAGGGTAGATTAGATTTCCTTTTAGATTATTTAATTTCTTTAATTGTGCAACCGAAATACCGTATTTATTAGCAATAGTACCTACACTCTCACCCTTGCGTATCGTGTGATAACGCGGATTAACAGAGCTACTTTCTACTATAGATTCTGCAACTACAGCATAGTTTGGTTGTTCCTTTTTAGAATCTAAAAAATCTACATAAGCATACATCTTTTCTTCATTAGAGGCCATTAAACCTATTTTCTTTATAGGTAGTCTTAAGAAGTTCAACTTACCACTATCATAAGGAATCACTTGTAACTTATAAGTTGGGTTTAAGAACTCTATTTCTTCTTTAGAGACATCTAATAAATTAGCGATTTGGTCAAAAGACATTGTTTTCTTAATCGCTATTGTATCAGTCTCCACTACCTTTATAGGTGCATTTTTAGACGTGATACCATGCTCTTTAGCATATTCAAAAATATACATAGTAGCGTAGAACGCAGGCAAATAGTTTTGTGTTTCACGTGGAAGATTTGGTCTAATATTCCAGTAATTCGTATATCCATTAGAACGACGAATCGCTTTACTCACGTTACCTGGTCCAGCGTTATATGATGCTAATACTAAATCCCAATCACCAAACATACCATACAAGTCTGACAAAAACTTAGCAGCTGCCTCAGATGACTTTAATGGATCTATACGATCATCTATATAAGAAGTTACTTCTAGATTATATTGTTTACCTGTAGGATACATGAATTGCCATAGACCAGTAGCTCCCACTCTAGAACGAGCTACAGGATTAAGTGCAGATTCTACTATAGATAAATATTTAACCTCTAAAGGAACATTTTGTTTTGCTAATTGCTCCTCAAACATTGGGAAATAATATTCTGATAAGCCTAATAACCTCTCAAAAGAACGTTTTCTATTCTTTAGAAATGATTTAATCACTCGTTCTAATGTTTCATTGTATTCAACATTAAAAGGTGTTTTCTCATTTAATCGTTTTAAACGTTCTTTTAAAAGCTCAGTAGGTAATTCATCAAAACGAACATCTCCTTCGTCAAAGTTTGCATCAGCTAACTCATTCTCTAGCTCATTAAATAAATCCTGGTTTAATAACTCATTCAACCAACGCTTCTCTATAGAAGCACTACTAGCATGGTTAACAAATGTCTTTTTAATAGAGTCCAGATACACCTCTGGGCTCATTTCTTTCTTTGATACTTCTGTAAGCGTACTAGGCTCATTCTGTCCCATGACTGAGTACGAAAAAAGACCGCATGCTAATAAAGTTAATACTTTGTAATTCATCGCGCTATGTATTATAAAATCCCTATGCTTGGTATATAAGCATAGGGACCTACTATTATTCTTGTATTGCTTTAATTCCTGGTAATACTTGACCTTCCAACATTTCCAACATTGCTCCACCTCCAGTAGAAACATAACTCATCTTAGGCGCTAGACCGAACTGTTTTACAGCAGCTACAGAGTCTCCACCTCCTACTAATGAAAAAGTACCATTTTTAGTAGCTTCAGCAATGAAGTTACCTAACTCGATCGTACCATTCGCGAATTTCTCCATCTCGAATACTCCTAAAGGACCATTCCACAAGATGATTTTTGACTCAGCTACCACAGGTTTTAAGCTTTCTAATGTCTTAGGACCAACGTCTAAACCTTGCCATCCATCAGGAATTTCATTAGCAGCTACCACTTGTACATTTGCATCAGCAGCAAATGCATCAGCAGCCAAAATATCTACTGGTAAGTGTACTTGTACATTCTTTTCTTTCGCTTTTTTCAAGATATCTAAAGCTAACTCTAGCTTATCATCTTCGCAGATAGAATTACCGATCTTACCACCTAGAGCTTTAATAAACGTAAAAGTCATCCCTCCACCGATAATCATGTGATCTATCTTATCTAAGATATTCTCGATAATCGTAATTTTAGAAGATACTTTAGAACCACCTAATACAGCTGTAACAGGCTTATCAGTACTATTCAATACCTTATTTAAACTCTCTATCTCTTTAGCTAATAAATAACCAAAGCATTTTTTATCAGCAAAGTACTTCGCTACGATAGTAGTAGAAGCATGTGCTCTATGTGCAGTACCAAAAGCATCATTCACATAAAAATCAGCTAACTCAGCTAATTGTTTTGAGAACCCTTCATCACCTTTTTCTTCCTCTGCGTAGAAACGTAGATTCTCTAATAAGATGATATCTCCAGCTTTACTAGCTGCGATAGCTTCCTTAACTGTACTTCCTACACAGTCGTTCACAAAAGTAACTTTATGTCCTAAAATATCTTCTGTTTTTGCAACGATATGACGTAGTGAATACTTGTCATTGCGCTCTCCCTTAGGTCTTCCTAAGTGAGACATTAAGATAGCTACACCACCCTCTTTTACTATTTTTTCAATAGTAGGTTTTGCAGCCTCTATTCTATTTGTATCTGTAACATTAAAATTCTCATCTAGGGGAACATTAAAGTCAACTCTAACCAACACCTTTTGATCTTTAAAATCAAAACTATCAATAGATTTCATCTTTACTTTTTTATATATTTTACGATAAGTTACACAAATATAAATCTTTTTCGATATCAGACTACCTGATTATTATATTGTTAAACGAAAATTTTAACATATTACACTCATTAGTCTTTTATAAATACACCAATAAACAGAGTTATTAATAAATATATTACACTTTACATATATTTATTATTCAATATTATAGTATTTACAGACAGAAATACAAAATAATAAGGGCAAATAAATATTTAAACTATTTTTAATTTTAGAACAGTTATAGACTAGAACTTGTCTAAAAAACTCTAAATAACAAACAAAATAGATACTCCTAACACAAAACTAAACGCAAAACACATTGACTTAATCATCACTTCATAGATTTAGTACCCCATAATAAGCTGTATCATTACAATACATTGTTATAGAACAAACCTTATTTTGTGAAGGTAATTATTCTCTAAACAGAAATAAAATAGTTGTACAATTATGAATCTGATTATTTTAAACACTTGATAATTAATTTATCTTTGCCTTATGCAATTTTCAGATATTATAGGGCAATCCTTTTTAAAGAATCATTTGATACAGTCAGCTGCATCAGGTCGTGTACCTCATGCACAGTTATTTATTGGTGGAGAAGGTACAGGTACTTTACCCATGGCTATCGCCTACGCACAGTATTTACTATGCAAAAATACAGGTAATGAAAACACAGGAGGAAATGATGCCTGTAATATCAAATTCAACAATCTTGCTCACCCAGACTTACACTTTGTGTATCCTGTAGCTACGACAGAAGCTGTAAAAAGGAATGCTACTAGTGATCTATTCGCAGAACAATGGCGTAGTTTTTTAAAAACAAATAAATACGGAAACCTTTTCGATTGGTACACCCACATTGATATTCAGAATAAACAAGGACAAATAGGAGTAGATGAAGCGAGTGAAGTACTGAAGAAACTTGCCTTAAAATCCTTTGAAGGTGGTTATAAGATTATGATCATTTGGATGGCAGATAAGCTAAATACTGAGGCTTCTAATAAACTGCTAAAGCTATTAGAAGAACCGCCTGCTAAAACGGTGTTTATCCTAATCGCAGAGAACGAGAAGAATATTTTACAGACTATCCTCTCTAGATGTCAAGTACTAAAGTTTCCTCCGCTTAACGCTATCGAAATACAAGAAGCTTTAATACAACGTGAGCAATGTGATCCACAGGAAGCCATCATGATCGCTAATCAATCTCAAGGAAGTTATAATAAAGCACTGAGCTTACTGCATAATAAAGCGAATGCCTTACCTTATGAGAAATGGTTTGTACAATGGGTGCGAGCGGCCTTCAGAGCCAAGGGAAATGCTGCTGTAATTCAAGAGTTAATAGAATGGAGTGAGGAACTAGCTGCTCTAGGACGTGAACAGCAAAAACAGTTTATAGAGTTCTGTATAGAACTATTCAGACAGGCTCTGCTGTTAAACTATCAGACACCAGAACTAGTGTATTATAAAACGACAGTAGATAAGTTTAAACTAGAAAACTTTGCTCCCTTTGTGAACGGAGAAAATATAAATGAAATATACCAAGAGCTAGGTGATGCCATCTACCATATAGAACGAAATGGTAATGCTAAAATGATCTTCACAGATCTATCTATAAAGCTAACACGGTTAATACATAAGAAGTAATAAAAACGGTCGCATTCGATGAATACGACCGTTTTTTTATTGTTTCTATTTAGAAGAGCATTGCTTTAGCTTGCACTTTCTTGCAGATTCCTAGGACTTTCCTTGGAGAATCCTAGGCAAAACAGGTGTTTTGTCGAAGGAATGTGCTAGAATACTGCAAGCACTCCCCTAGCAAAGCAAAAGCAAATAAGCCCCTTATTCTATTTAGCCTATAGAAATAGAATGAATGTATCAATATCAATCTTACTCCTCTTTCTGAGCCATTGCACGTTGATACAGTTTTAATTCTTCCCATGAGAAGTCCTCTTCTGCATTCGCTTTAATCTCAGATAAAGTCATTCCCTTACTCTTTTCAAATAAAGCAGTTAACTCCTCTATACGTTCTTTTGGTAATACTTCCTCTAAGGTAATATGTCCATCCATAATCAACTTACCGATATGAGAATAAATCGTAGTCGTAGTCAGTTTTCTAGTTAATGCAATATCTTCTATACTCATCTTCTCTTTCCACATCTCTAGAGTAATGACAAACGTAGACTTCTTTTTCTCTTTCGACTTCGTCTTTGGACTAGAAGAATACACTTCTATATCTTCCTCCTCTTCTACTCCTAGTTTAGTACTTCTTATCAGATTAGCGATATTGACTAAATGGTTAATCTTATACTCACTGATCTCTAGTGAGCGCAGATTCTCCTTGCATATCTTCTTATCCTCTTCTATTAACTTCAACATAATAGAAGCCTTCTTCATCTGAATAACTGTCTTCAATAACGACTCTTCTAACGGTACTAATTCTTCGTAGAACGCCTTTGATTTCTTCGCAGTTTTTACCTGTGCAATAGTGAACAATAGTTCAAAAACCATGTGATCTAAACGAGGGAAAAAGTAATCATATGCTTTAAGTACACGTTCTTTAGTAAACTCAAATCTGAAAGGTTCTTCATTAAACAATGCTCTTAACTGATTGACAAATTTCTCTGAGTGAACAACCATTTCATCTAAGTGATTTGTCATACGCTGAGCCCAGCCCATAAATGCACTTTTCTTACTTCTCTCCGCCTCGGCATTATAACTATAAAGGTGCGTATGCCATTGTGTACTAAGGTTAAACCAAGAATAGGTCTGTATCAGATAGTTTCGAAGAAAGTTCTTTGTCTCTATCTTTAATTGCAGATTTAATTCTTCTGTGCCAGCCTTATTCTCTGCATAGCTCATTACATCCTCATCATTGACTAAGCCGTTCATCTGTATAGGGGATAATAAGACTAGTCCCTCTAACGAACGAAGTCTAGATAAGGCAACATAAGCCTGTCCAGGTAAAAATACCTTAGATACGTCTAAAACAGCTTTATCGAAGGTAAGCCCTTGACTCTTGTGCACCGTAATAGCCCATGCTAGCTTAAGCGGATAATGACTAAAGGTACCTAATACCTCCTCTACAATCTCCTTAGTATTAGGGTCGACCGTATATTTTATATTCTGCCACTCGTATCGTTCTACTTCAATGACTTCTTTATTTTCAAACTCTATGAATATCTCATGCTTAGTCAAGGTCTTCACCATCCCCATCTTACCGTTGTAGAATCGCTTCTCTGGAGATATATCATTCTTAATAAAAATAACTTGAGCACCTTCTTTAAGCGTCATTTTAGCCTCGATAGGATATATCTTTTCAGGGAAATCTCCCACTACTTCAGGCATAAAACTAAACTCCTTCGTAAACAATCCTCTAAGTGCGTCCTCATTAATCTTGTCCGCCTTAGCATTATGTGTACTTAGAGTGATATAACCAGGGTTATCTTTTATATTAAAGTTAGGATTGGTATACTGATTTAAGAGTGCCAAATCCTCTCTAGATACGCGATTATTGCGAAGATTATTTAGCAAGTTAATAAACACTTGATCCGACTGTCTATACACTTTCTCTAACTCGATATACAAGGGAGGATACTGTCTAACAACTTCTGAATGGAAGAAATATACCCCGTCATAATAGCGCTTCAGCACATCCCATTCTTGGTTCTTCACAACAGGAGGTAACTGTAGTAAATCTCCTATAAAAAGAACCTGTACTCCACCAAAAGGTTGTTGACTTTTACGCACAGTCTGTAACATAAAGTTCATCGCATCTAGTACATCTGCACGCAACATACTGACCTCGTCTATAATCAACAAATCCATGTTTAAGAACAACGCTCTACGAGCATTACTCATCAGCATATGACGCCTTAGCGATACGCGATTTTCAAACTTGATTGTATCAGTAAAAATAGGAGGATTCTTAGTATCAGGGACAAAAGCAGCAAAAGGCAAATGAAAAAAGGAATGTATAGTCACTCCACCTGCGTTCAAAGCCGCTATCCCAGTAGGAGCTACTATTACTGCATTCTTATGTGTAGTATTAATAATTTCTTTTAACAAGGTAGTTTTACCAGTACCAGCCTTTCCTGTCAAAAAAAGAGATCTATTCGTCTCATTGATAAACTTTAAAACGTATTCTGCTTCTTCTGAAAAATTAGTCATTCCTTTTTTTTTACAAAATACGATAATAAAACTGTACTAAACGAAAAAAGCCCCTGTTAAAACAAGGGCTTTCTCTAAAGTAATTCAAAGATATTACTTTTTATCTTCTTTGCTTTCTGCAGGTTTTGTCTCCTCTAATTTAGCAGGAGTAGCGCTACCTTTATATTTAGCATTTAATTCTTTGATCATGATTTCAGTAACATCATTACCGTCTTTACTATAGATAACAGTAGATGCATCCTCAGTGTTGAATACATAGTCTAAGTTATTCTTTTTAGCATATTCAGCGATATGTTCTTTTACTTTCTTCACTACAGCTTCCATTTCCTCACCGCTCTCTTTTTGTAAAGCTTGCATTAAAGTTTGTTGTTTAAACTGTAATTCTTGCTCTTTTCTTTGAAGGTTAGCAGCAGTTTGCTCAGCCCATGCTTGTCCTTTTTGACGAGCATTAGCTTGGAAGTTTTGAACCTCTTGTTGGAACTTAGCAACTTCAGCTTCTAAGCTTTTTCCTTTTTCTTCAGATTGGATCTTATATTTTGATTCCATATCCTTCATCTCTTCATACTCCTTCATCAACTTAGCAGAATCTACATAAGCAGTTTTGAATTCAGTAGCAGGAGTTGCATTATTATTACATGAAAATAATAATCCAGCTATACCTAGCATTAAAATAGTTTTTTTCATTTTCGCTTTTTTAAACCTGTTGTAAATGTAATAAACTTTTTACAGTTAAATAAAAATAATTAAGATATAATAAAAATCTATCAAATCTATTTAACTATATAGATAAACCTAATAAGGAACACCTTTTTTAAACCACCAAAACAACTATTATCTCAAAAAAAGAATACATAGACATCACAACTAAGTAAAAACTCTCTTAAATCGCTTTAAAATAAGAAACAGTACTTCTGAAGAGCTAAAAAGGCATCATATCCTACTAAAAAGTAGCTTAGTTCTTTTTTAGGTAATAAATCAGTGAAGAGTACTCTAAATTTGCTCTTGCTTCAATATTTGATTTTAATCCAACACGAAAAGCTTTAAACCAATTCTTCTTTCCTGTTTTATATTGCTCCGATAAAAGTGAAACATAAAAGCTATCGAACAACATTGGATATGTTTCTACTAATTCAAATTGGTATGGATTAAAAAGTAACGGAATTGACTTCTGAGAAAAATGCCAAAGATGACGAGGTACATCATAAGCTGCCCAATAGTGACCATAATACTTAGCGTCGTAAGAATTATAATTAGGTACAGCAACGATCAGTGTTCCTTCTTTTTTTAATATACGTTGAAGCGTCTTTATCTGTTTATCTAAATCAGGTATATGTTCTAACACATGCCACATCGTAATAACATCTACAGAATGATCTTCTATATCATCTAGAGAATCTACTAAGGTGATTCCTTTATTTAAGCTTAATTGTCTCGCCCCATTATTTGGTTCAAAACCTAAAACAGACCAACCTCTATTTTTTCCTTCTAATAGAAACTCCCCTGTCCCACATCCTATGTCTAAAAGTACACCTTGATCACTTTTAATATCTTCAAGTATTTTGTACTTATTCTGTATAGCTTTTGATTTAATCGTCTGATATACTTTATCGAAGAAAGTCTTTTTACTATCTGTATGAGAAATGTATTCTGGGCTTTCATAATAACTATCTAATTTATCCAAATCAGGAACTGGTTCAGTTTTTAATAACTGAAACTTCTCATCTAAATAAAGTTCAAATTTCTCTTTAGAAACAGAATGATCTTCTACTTCTATATATTTAATAGTTGCATTAATTTCCATCAATGAAGTTTTAAAAGCCACACAAATATAAACAACATATATCGGGTATGATTCTAAAACCACAAAAAAATAATGACTTAGTTAAGGGGACTTTTAAAATAAAAAGAGAAAGAACCGAAGCCTAAAAATGATACTTAAAGTTATCATTTAACATCAAATAACAATCCTTAGAAATTCACTTAAAAAGCAAAAAGTACTAAACTAAAATAGATAACCTAAACAATCACTCTAACTAAAAATATAAAGTAGAGAACTAGTAAGATTCGTTCCTTAGTTTCATTAAACTTCATTTTTCTTCTTTAAAATAGCCAATCATAATACCCCCATAAAGTACTAACTCATTACATAATATTATCCCCTACTCTCTACATAAAAAATGATAGAAGACAACCAAGATGACTATACATAAATAGAAAATCTTACAAATAATCTCCTTTCTTTCATCTATTCAAATTAGTACTATGTAGTAAAATTATATGATCACTATGAAAGTAAATAAGCATATAGATAAGAGTACTTTCTAATATAGTATTAAGATTGAAACTAATCCCCTTCTGTAAAAGAAAGTAAAAACTAAAGCATCAAATACTATCTACTCAACACCACTATTAAAGTAAAAACACAAGCGTGTTAAACTATCCTTTATGATATAAAACACAATAAGTATAGAAAGCATACCATATTCATAATTGCTAATAATAACATCAAAATAAGTACTCTGAACTTTACATATAATACACTATACATCTACCTACTCTATACCCTAGTACATATACTTATCCCACTACTACTATACTATTATATACAGCTCCATCCATAAAAAAAGGTTGGTATGTTCCACGTGGAACATACCAACCTCCTATATTTTTTCAAGCCTTCTAAACCTTCTTATCTCCCCATATGGATAAGCAAGATAGAGATATCTGTAGGTGTTACACCACTGATACGAGAAGCTTGAGATATCGTAATAGGCTTAATATTTTTAAGCTTCTCACGTGACTCAAACGATAGAGATACTATCTTATCATAATCGAAATTAGCAGGAATTCTTACATCCTCTAGCCTATTAAGTTTATCAGCATTGTTCTTTTCTTTCTCTATATAACCAGAGTATTTTACTTGGATTTCTGCTTGCTCTATGATCTCCTGATCTAGATCATGCTCCTCTACATACGTCTTTACCTTATCGAATTTAAGGATGTCTTCTAGCTCAATTTGTGGACGAGAGAATACCTTAAACATCTTATCAGGTTGACTCATTAGAGACGATCCTTTCTCTTCTAAAATAGGATTAGCTTCCTCTGTTTTTACACTTGTTTCTTTAAAGAATTGAACAAAGTTTTCTGCTTCAGTCTGCTTATGCTCCATTCTTCTCATACGTTCTTCAGACGCTAAACCTAGCTCGTAAGACTTCGGTGTTAATCTAAAATCAGCATTATCTTGACGTAATAAAGTACGGTATTCAGCACGAGATGTAAACATTCTATAAGGCTCTTCTGTCCCCTTCGTGATCAAATCATCTATCAATACACCTATATATGCTTCGTCTCTTCTAAGGATTAATTCTCCTTCTTCTCTTACTTTTAAAGCAGCATTCATACCAGCCATTAGCCCTTGTGCAGCTGCCTCTTCATAACCTGTAGTACCATTGATTTGCCCAGCGAAATATAGTCCTTCTACAAGCTTAGTTTCAAGCGTATGCTTTAACTGTGTAGGTGGAAAATAATCGTACTCGATAGCATACCCTGGTCTAAATATCTTAGCATTCTCAAAACCAGCTACCGAACGAAGAGCCTTAAACTGTACGTCCTCTGGTAGTGAAGTAGAGAATCCATTTACATAGATCTCACAAGTATTCCACCCCTCAGGTTCTACGAATATTTGGTGTCTATCTTTATCAGCAAAACGATTAATCTTATCTTCTATAGATGGACAATAACGTGGCCCTATACTCTTAATTCTACCTGTAAACATCGGAGAACGATCAAATCCTTCTCTTAATAAATCGTGTACTTCAGGAGAAGTATACGTCATAAAACAGTCTCTTTGTTGAACTAATGGTTGTGTCACATCTAGGTAAGAAAACTTAGAAGGGTTAATATCTCCCCCTTGTACTTCCATCTTACTATAGTCTAATGATCGACCATCTACCCTAGGAGGTGTACCTGTTTTCATTCTGCCAGAAGTAAAACCAGCTTTCACAAGATCTTCTGTTATTCCATAAGCAGCCCCCTCTCCAGCTCTACCACCACCGAACTGTTTTTCTCCGATGTGGATAAGCCCATTTAAGAATGTACCATTAGTTAAGATAACTGTCTTAGCTTTTATTTCTAACCCAAGATTAGTTACTACACCTTCGATCTTATGATTCTTAATAATCAAAGATTTCACCATATCTTGATAAAAATCAAGGTTAGGTGTCCCCTCTAACATAAGCCTCCAAGTCTCAGAGAAACGCATACGGTCAGACTGTACTCGAGGAGACCACATAGCAGGTCCCTTAGACTTATTAAGCATCTTAAACTGGATCGCAGTCTTATCAGATACAATACCAGAGTACCCCCCTAATGCATCTATCTCTCTTACGATTTGCCCT
Organism: Myroides sp. C4067; assembly: GCF_038039665.1. Classification (NCBI taxonomy): domain Bacteria; kingdom Pseudomonadati; phylum Bacteroidota; class Flavobacteriia; order Flavobacteriales; family Flavobacteriaceae; genus Myroides; species Myroides sp. C4067. The sequence goes on along the minus strand of NZ_JBBPHJ010000008.1, from coordinate 129,688 downwards.
TTTGCGATACCTCCCATTGCAGGATTACAAGACATCTGAGCGATGTTCTGCAAACTCATTGTAATCAATAAAGTTTTAGAACCCATATTTGCAGCAGCAGCAGCAGCTTCTGAACCAGCGTGCCCACCACCTACTACTATTACATCATATTTATCAGCGAATATACTCATTGTTCCACGTGAAACATTTAAATTAAAATACTCGAAAAAACACTATTGTTCCACGTGGAACATAGCCATTTTCTCTTCTTCTTTACTACGCATTAAGCGTTCATCCTCAGGAGATTTATCCTTATAACCACAATAATGCAAGACACCATGAGACATAACTCTCAGTAACTCAACGTCAAAATCAACATTAAAATCCTTAGCATTATCACGTACTCTCTCTATAGATAAAAAGATGTCACCTGAGACAATCTTTCCTTCACAATAATCAAAACTGATAATATCTGTCAAAGTATCATGATCTAAATACTTAACATTAATCTCATGTAAGTAAGCATCGTCACAAAATATATAACTGATATCCCCAGGGATCAATCCTTCTGAAGTCACTATCTCTTCAATCCAATCTTCGTATTTAGTCTCATCAACTAATTGAAAATCAGTTTCATAGTTAAAAAATATCATTCTTTTTCTCTATTAAAAAATAATTGTTGCAAAGGTACACGGAAAAATAAAAAATAGACTTAAAAAGCCCTTAAAATATCAATTTTACAAACTAAAAACACAGATAGTTAATCCTTTAGGCTTTAATGCCTAAAAATAGACTTAAAAAGCCTTCTCCATTCTAAAACAACCCGCTTAGCTTTTGATATTTAATACTAACACTTCAATAAAATAATATATCGAAATTATACAGCGTTGTTTTCTTGTAAAAAAAGATCTGTATAAAATATACAGACTTATCAAGTTCCAAAGTTACGCAAATAGAAAACGAAACACCTACTTAGATCTATAACAATTAGAAAAAATATCTAGTGATACAAAAACAACACACTACCACTACTCTATTTTTTTTCACTTGAAACAAAAAACAAAATATGACAATCTCAACGCTTCACTTTTTTTATCCAAGGTCAAAATAAAAAAGAAGAACAATGAGGAAACTAAAATAATAAAAAAGCTCAAAATCTCTCCTTTCCATATTTTCGATAAAACGTACCAATCGTCAGAAAAAAAAATATACGCGATTCTCAGCGCGTTGAAAAAATGTACCAAAAACAACGAAATTTAATTCTCTTAAAAAATATACTCCCCACAAACTCATATTTTGAAGAAAAATAATCTCAAGCTCAAATATCAAAATCTAGAAGCATTTTTATTAACTAGCAAAAACAAAAAAATACTACTTGACAAATTTTTCTCAACCAATGAGAAAAAATGAGTAAAGTCTAAAATCAATCCAATGAAAAAAGAAAAATATAAAAACCTTCAAAAATGTTCCACGAGGAACAATTAGCATTTCATCAATAAAGACTCAAGGAGAAAAAAACACAAAATCAAAAAAGACTAAGATTTTCTCTTTTAAAGAAAAATATAAATATCACCTGGATCAATAAATCGGATTACATCACCAGAGATTTTGATCAATATGAAAACAACCTACCTCATAAATTTCTCACTCAGAAAATATGATCCTGCTAATAAAAAATAGAGCTATAAAATTCTAAAATAATCCCCTTAATCTAACCTAAAAATCACAGCTAAAAAACAGACAAAAAACAATCTTAAAAACTACACAAAAAACACTACTAGATCAGAGCCAAATTTTACTAAAAACAACCTCTCATAATTTAGATATTTTACCTCACTTCCACTGTCAGAAAATATACGCAAAATACAAGGCGATGTTTCGGAATGTTCCTCGTGGAACATTTCTACTTTTCAAAAAAACCAACCGTCTATATTTTTCATATAGCGACCTACTACCCTATCAAAAATTTATAAGCAAACCTCAGAGGCTTCGAAAATTTTAACCGTCATCCTTCTAAAGTCTCCTTTAAAAAACAACGCCTTATAATTTCAATATTTCACACTCAACAATACATAACACCAAATATGAAAAACAAAAACACTTATCAACGTTATTAACAACTATAATATATAGAAATAGATTTTTTAAAATTTTAAAATAAACTAATAGTATAGTATTGTCTGTTAATATGTACAATAACTTTTCTCTATAAATTCTATAAAATCAATTATTAATACTTATCAACAGGTTGTTAATTCCCAAATCATTTAAAACAAATAGTTTAGATTGGTTATTAACAAGAGACTTTTTCGTTATCAACAGTTATTTTTAGATAAATGAGGGTGTGTAAAACTGTTCACAACCTATACTTTTGATCTTAATATCCACACAATATGTTTTAGAAAATAAATTTGCAAATATGTGTGCATGAGCTGTATTGTAATTTTTTTGAAATAAACAAAAAATACTTTTTTCAAACTTTTTACAGTTATCAACACAAATTGTTAGTTCTTACTTTGTTTAATATCAGTGTTATACTGTTTCTTATTAACAATGGGGTGTATGAAGATAAATCGTTGTATTCTAATAGATTATAAAATATAGTAAACTTAGTTACTATCTGTGTTTTAGCACCTTTTGTACTCCTAATTGACGTTGTAAACAGAGTTTCGATTGTATTTTAGAGTTCAAAATTAAGTGTCCCGAGGTTATTATTTGGGTTAGTTGGTTAGTGGAATTTGGGGTAAGATTGGAGAGATTACGTACTCATTTTTGAGGTATGGACAGGAGTTTTTTTAGCCATGACGGGGGGTAGAATGAAGTGTCTTTTTAAGATTTTTGTATTGTTTTTACCTCTTATTTCTTTATCGAATAGATAATTTTTTTATTGAAATATGCTCTCTATTTTGAGTTTTAAGCAAGCTTTTATAGCTGTATTTTTTGCTCTTTTTTTAGAGATTTCGGTACTGTATTTTGATCTAGTTTTTGATGTGTTTTTTGAGAGTAAAAAACGCATTTTTTTGACCTTAAAATAAGGTATTATTTTGCCTATTTAGGATTAAGAATATTCTTGATTTTTTAAATTCTAGTAGATGAAAATGTAGTGTATTTAGTTAGTAGATTGTTCGGGTAGAGATTTAGTACGATTCGGTAAAACACCTCCTATCCCAAGTAAATACTGGGTACTACCGAACACTATCCGAACAAAATAAAAAAGATAATGTGTATATTATTATGTTTTAGTTAGTTATAACTATTTATATACTTCATTTAGAGTCATTTTGACCAATTAGCGCTATTCACTCCATTAGAGGGCATTTTGATCAAATATGATTATAATAATGATTCTAGTGTACCTATATATAGGCACAAAAAAATAGCCACTCTGTACAGAGCGGCTATTTTTTATCTATTATTTTAAACGTTTTTGCTTTCCTTTTCCATTTTGATAAGGTGTGCCATATTGCGTATTACACTGTTGTGTTTCTTAACGAAAGGGTTTTGATCATCCCATACGTACCCTGCTAGTACAGAGCATATCTTCCTTTTTACATCTGAATTTTCGGGTTGGTGGAAGAATAGTTCTTGTAGATTACCCGTATACCATTCTTGAATATAAGTTGTGAATACATCTATACCTTTATTCATGTGGTCGCTATATTCAGCTTGCCAATCTACTTTTTCTCCTTTGATTTGTCTTATAGCTAGTTTGGCTGCTAACATACCAGATTCTGTTGCAAAACACACTCCTGAAGAGAATACAGGATCTAAGAATTCTGTACTATTACCAGTCAATACATAGCCATCATCAAACATTTTTTGTACACTGATAGAATAGTTGGCTAATTTAATTGGATCGAATTCGAATGGTAAATCACCAAAGCGTTTTATATAGAAATCAGATAATGTGATTGCTTTTTCTAGTGCTTCTTTAGTCGAATTGTTATTCGATAATGATTCTATGAAGTCTGTAGGGCCTACGATACCTACACTAGTATTACCATTTGAGAATGGAATTACCCATAGCCACACTTTTGTTTCTAGAATGTCAAAAGAGATTTGTGTACCCTCTACTCCTTCCGGTCTCCTCACATCTCTGATATGGCTAAATATTGCAGAATGTGGGCTCAGTTTCGAAGCCGCATCTAACTTGAGTAAACGTGGTAATACACGACCATAACCACTAGCATCAATTAAGAATTTGGCATGTATTTGTTTTTCTTGTTTGTTTTTGTCAATCACTGTAGTGATAGAGTCTGTGCCTTTAAATTCTATATGGGTTACTTCAGATTCGAATTCAAGATCAACCCCTTTTTTAATCATTTCGTTAGCAATAGCCAAGTCAAAATCAGCACGAGGGATTTGCCAAGTCCAGTCCCATCCTTCTGAAAACTTATCGCTAAAGTCAAAAATACAAATCTCCTTACCACGTATAAAACGAGCACCAGGTTTTTTTTGGAACCCCATACTGTCTAGAGAAGGGAATAGATCTGCTTCTGCGAAGTGATCCATCACTCTGGGGATAAGGCTCTCTCCTACAACTATTCGAGGAAACTTAGTTTTCTCTACTACTTTCACACTAATACCCATCTTGTGAAGGTAACTTGCAGCTACACTACCAGATGGTCCAGCACCGATAACTAGAACATCTACATTTTCAATTAACATTTTATATTGTTATTTTGTTAATAGTATTAAATTTGCCTTAAAATTATGACTATCAAAGTTATTGACAATATTCAATTCTTGAAAGCATTTAATTAAAAAATATTAATAGACTTATAATGAATATCTTAAAAGACTTCTTAACCTTAGAAAATTTTATAACTATACTAAATGATAAAAATGAAATAGTTTTATCTAAAGAGTTAGTAACACGTGTAGAGAATAGTTTCTCGTTTTTACTTGATTATTCAAAGAATAAAGTAATCTATGGAGTGAATACTGGTTTTGGCCCTATGGCTCAATATAGAATACAAGAGGAGGAATGTATTCAGCTACAGTATAATTTAATAAGAAGTCATGCTTCAGGTATCGGAACACCATTATCAGTAGCACAAGTTAGAGCGGCTATATTAGCTCGTTTGAATACATTGTCATTAGGATATTCAGGAGTTAACCTGACTGTTATTACCTTGATGAAGGAGTTATTAGATCGTCATATTACACCATTGATTTTTGCTCACGGTAGCGTAGGTGCTAGTGGAGATTTGGTACAGTTGGCGCATTTAGCATTAGTATTAATTGGAGAAGGGGAAGTATTCTATAAAGGAGAGAGAAGAGATACAAAAGAAGTCTTTCAACTAGAAGGACTACAACCAATAGAGATACGCATTAGAGAAGGGATATCACTTATGAATGGTACTTCTGTTATGACTGGTATAGGTATTCTGAATTGGCAAAATGCAAATAGGTTATTAGATTGGTCTATTAAGATGTCTTGTGCTATTAATGAGCTTGTAAGTGCGTATGATGACCACTATTCTGTAGAACTTAACCAAGCTAAAAAGCACAAAGGTCAACAGTATATCGCAAAGGCAATGCGAGATACATTAGTGAGTAGTAAAATGGCGCGCAAAAGAGCCGAACATTTATATACTGGAGAGAATCAAGAAAGTATCTTCAAGGATAAAGTACAAGAGTACTACTCTATCCGATGTGTACCACAGATCTTAGGTCCTGTGTATGATACCATACAAGAGGTAAAAAAAGTATTAGAGAACGAGATAAACTCTGCTAATGATAATCCTATCGTAGATATGGAGACTAAACAAGTATATCACGGAGGAAACTTCCACGGAGATTATGTCTCGTTAGAGATGGATAAACTAAAGTTAGTGATGACGAGATTGACAATGTTATCAGAGAGACAACTTAACTATCTTTTGAATGCTAAGATTAATGAGCTGTTACCACCATTCGTAAACCTGGGTAAACTTGGGTTTAACTTCGGGATGCAGGGAGTACAGTTTACTGCTACTTCTACTACAGCAGAGTGTCAGACATTATCTACTTCTATGTATGTACACAGTATTCCTAATAATAATGATAATCAGGATATCGTAAGTATGGGGACTAATGCGGCAGTATTATGTGATAAGGTGATAGAAAATAGCTTCGAAGTATTATCTATTCAAATGATTACTTTGGCTCAAGCAATAGATGCCTTGAATTGTAAAGATAACTTATCTTTACCAACACAAGAGTGGTATAAAGAAGTACGTAACATAATCCCAACATTTGCTGAGGATGTAGTAATGTATCCATATCTACAAAAAGTGAAAGATTATTTAAAACAATAATATCTGTCTATGAATAGGTTTATTTTGACATGCTGTATATCACTACTTACTATATGTAGTTTTAGTCAAGGATTAGCCTTGTTTAAGGAGAAGGGGAAGATAGGTTTTCTTAATGAAAAGGGAGTACATGTTATCCCACCAAGGTTTAAAGAAGCTAGAAGCTTTAATGAAGGATTTGCTGCTGTTTTTGAAAAAAATAAATGGGGGTTTATTAATGAAAAAGGGGAATGGGTTATATCGCCTTCTTATGATAAGGTAAAAGACTTTAATTATGGAATAGCGATGGTCTTGAATGACAAAGATTGGTTTTATATCGATAAGAAGAATCAACCATTTAAAACGTTAGGAAAGACTTATAACTTTAAAGGTGGAGTAGCGTTTTATAAACCGGGAGAAAAAGTAGGGTTAATTAATCAGGAAGGAGTAGTCATAGTACCGCCTACTTATGAGAAAATAATGTACTTAAATGATGAATATTTTAAAGCATTATCTCAAGGTAAATGGGGTATAATCGATGCAAAAGGTAATATTATAGTATCGTGTATGTATGATGCTGTTGGTGAATATCACAATGGGATAACTTGGGTAAAAGAAAATGAGATATTTTATTTGTGGAACAATGAACAGAAGATAGAATTACCTGAAGTAACTAAGATTATTTCGATAGAGAATATGGATTATATCATTGCTAAAAAAGAAAAGTTAGTAGGTATGATAAATAGTCTCGGACATGAGGTTATCCCATTTATGTATGAAAACATGGGGGAATTATCTGAAGGATTAATTTCTGCTAGAGTAAATGGTGAATGGGGCTATGTTAATACTAAAAATGAGGTAGTAATACCATTTAAGTATGATTATGTATTAGCTTTTGGAACAGAAGGATTAGCTGCTGCTCGCTACAATAAAAAGTGGGGCTTTATAGATAAAGAGGGTAAAGAGTTAATCCCTTTTAAATATGAGATAAATGCTAGAAACTATGTTTATCGAAAGAGAGGTAGTGGATTTATTAATGGACTAGCTCGTGTAAAATATAAGGGTAAATGGGGCTATATCAATACCCAAGGAGAGTTGTTAGGCAATAAATGGTATGACAACTTAGAATTATTTAGTAAATAAAAGTTATTAAAAGGATGAAAACTGCTATAGTTACAGGTGGATCAAGAGGAATAGGTAGAGCAATATGTTTGCGTCTAGCAGCAGATAAAAAGTATCATATATTAATTAATTATCAGTCTAATGAAGAAAAGGCATTAGAGACCTTAGCTGAAGTAAATAAATTAGGATCAACAGGAGAGATTATTAAGTTTGATGTTAGTAATCATGAGAATGTAGTTAGTGTATTAACACAATGGGTAGAGGCTAATCCTGCAGCTGTAATAGAAGTTATTGTTAATAATGCGGGGATTACTAGTGATGGTCTATTTATGTGGATGCCTTTAGAAGATTGGAATAAAGTACTGCAAACAAGTTTAAATGGATTCTATAATGTAACGCAATTCTTTATGCAAAAGATGTTGCGCAATAGATATGGCCGTGTAATTAATATTGTATCTGTATCAGGTGTAAAAGGTACAGCAGGACAGACAAACTACTCTGCTGCTAAGGCTGGTGTGATAGGAGCTACTAAAGCATTAGCACAAGAGGTAGCAAAGAGAAATATAACTGTGAATGCTGTGGCACCTGGGTTTATAGAGTCTGATATGACTGCAGAATTAGATCAAAAGGAATTAGTGAAGATGATTCCTGCTAATCGCTTCGGAAAAGCAGAGGAAGTAGCTGATTTAGTAGGTTTTTTAGCTTCTGATAAGGCAGGTTATATCACAGGAGAAGTGATTAATATTAATGGAGGTATATATTCTTAGTATATGGATAATAGAGTAGTAATTACAGGTATGGGAATTTACTCTTGTCTAGGATTAAACTTAGATGAAGTAAAGCAATCATTGTATACAGGTAAGTCAGGTATTATTTATGATCAGGAGCGTCATGATAAGGGATTTAGATCTGCCTATACAGGTATGGTGCCTCGTCCAGATCTTAAGAATGAATTGAGTAGGAGACAGCGTATTTCTATTGGAGAAGAGACAGAGTATGCTTATGTAGCTACAGTGGAAGCACTGAAGAATGCAGGTATTACAGATGCGTATTTAGAGCAGAATGAGGTAGGTATTCTTTATGGAAATGACAGTGTATCTAGGGCTGTTATAGAAGCAACAGATATTTTTAGAGAGAAGAAAGATACTGCCTTAATAGGTTCTGGCGCTATATTCAAATCTATGAATTCTACAGTGACAATGAATCTATCAACTATCTTTAAACTAAAAGGTATTAACATGACCATTAGTGCAGCATGTGCTAGTGGATCACATGCTATTGGTTTAGGATACTTAATGATCAAAGGAGGGCTACAAGACATCGTTATATGTGGAGGTGCACAGGAGATTAACCCTTATGCTATGGCTAGTTTTGATGGATTAGGAGTGTTTGCAGAAGAAGGAGTAGCACCAGATAAGGCTTCTAGACCATTTGATAGTAGTCGTAATGGTTTGGTACCTAGTGGTGGTGGTGCGACAGTAATTTTAGAAAGTTATGAATCAGCTATGAAGCGAGGAGCTACTATTCTAGGAGAGGTTATGGGATATAGCTTTTCTTCTAATGGAGGTCATATTTCTACACCTAACGTAGAAGGACCAGCTACAGCTATGCATAGAGCTATAGTACAATCAGGAGTTGCTATAGATGAAATAGGATATGTGAATGCACATGCTACTTCTACTCCACTAGGAGATGCTAATGAGGCTAAAGCAATCCATGAAGTATTTAAAGGATATTCTCCTGCTGTGAGTTCTACAAAGTCTCTTACAGGACATGAATGTTGGATGGCAGGTGCTTCAGAAATTGTGTATTCTACGTTAATGATGAATAACGATTTTATTGCTCCTAACCTGAATTTTAAAAATCCAGATGAAGACTCGAGTAGATTAAATATAATTAACCAAACTTTAGATAAAAAATTTGATATATATTTGTCTAATTCTTTTGGATTTGGTGGAACAAATTCAGCATTAGTAGTTAAAAAAATATAAAGTAAGAAATGAATCACGAAGAGATTTTAGAAAAGATTAATCAAATTTTAATAGAAGAATTTGAAGTAGATGAGGATGTTATTGCAAATGATAATAACTTGAAAGAAAGTCTTGATTTAGATAGTTTAGATTACGTAGACTTAGTTGTGTTAATAGAGTCAAATTTTGGGGTAAAGTTAGTAGAAGCTGATTTTGCAAATATTGTAACATTTCAAGATTTTTATACACTTATAGAAACAAAAGTTGCAGCTAAGTAATTAAAATGACACAATGGCAAGGTAAATCTAAAGGGACACTTTTAGGATATAGAATATTTGTTTTTTGTATAAAGAAGCTCGGTATTAGAACAGCTTATAGTGTTCTAGTATTTGTAGCTTTTTATTATTTAATAACAGCATGGAAGTCAAATAAGTCATTATACTATTATTTACATCATAGGCATAGATATTCAATAGTGAAATCTGTAATGATGATGTATATGAGTTATTTTAGATTTGGACAGGTACTTATTGATAAAACAGCTATCTCTTTAGGTTTACGCAACCGTTTTACTTACGAATTTGATGGCATAGAAATATTAAAGCAATTATTAGAAGAAAAAAAAGGGGCAATTCTGATTAGTGCTCATGTGGGGAATTTTGAGGTTGCAGAATATTTCTTTGCAGATATAGATTTTGAATGTCAAATAAATTTGGTAACAACGGATAGAGAGCACTCATTTATCAAAGAGTATTTTGAGAGTATATCTATTAAGACAAACCTTAATTTTATTATTGTCAAAGATGATATGTCTCACATTTTTGAGATTAATAATTGTTTGTCTAATAACGAGATTATTTGTTTTACTGGAGATAGATATTTTCCAGGGACAAAGGTCTTGACAGAGGAATTCTTAGGTGAACAAGCTGTATTTCCAGCTGGTCCATTTAGTATAGCTTCTCGCATGAAGGTACCTGTTGCGTATGTATATGTGATGAAGGAAGCTAATTTACACTACCATTTGTACACTAGACGTGCAGAGGTAAAACATAGAGATGCGCAGCATCTATTAAAATCATATTGTGACAGTGTTACTCAGATTGTAAAGAAGTATCCATTACAGTGGTTTAATTACTATGATTTTTGGGATACAGATAGTAAGAAATAATGAAAAAAAAAGTACTTGTTTTATATTATTCTCAGTCAGGACAGCTTAAGCGTGTCTTAGACAGACTTACTGAGCCTATTCAGTTAGATGATAATGTAGAAATTACATATTGTAAAATACAGTTAGAACAAGACTTTTTATTTCCTTGGAACAAAGAAGATTTCTTTAATGTTTTTCCAGAATCTTTTAGACAGATAGCACAACCTGTAATTGCTCCTGTTGATGAAATATTAAACACTAAGTATGATTTAATCATATTAGGGTATCAAGTGTGGTATCTCTCCCCATCTATTCCGATTAATTCATTTTTAAAGAGTGAATATGCACAGCATATTTTTGCTAATACTCCTGTAGTGACAGTGAGTGGTAGCCGTAATATGTGGGTTATGGCACAAGAAAAGATGAAAAAACTATTGAAGGATGTCAATGGACAGTTGGTTGGTAATATAGCACTTGTAGATAGACATATTAATTTGGTAAGTGTTATTACGATTGTCGATTGGATGTTTAGTGGTAAGCAACGCAGAGTCTGGGGCTTTTTGCCTAAACCAGGTATATCAAATGAAGAGATAATGAATAGCAACCGTTTTGGAACGGTTATAAAAAATTATCTTTTTAAAGAAAATTATCAAGGTATGCAGACAGAGCTAGTAAATATAGGGGCTGTAGAAGTTAGGCATTTTTTAGTATCTATGGATAAGAAAGCCAATAGAATATTTAAGGTATGGTCAGCGTTAATCTATAAGAGTAAAAATAGAAAGACATTATTAAAGATATTTAATTATTATTTATTTATCGCGATATGGTTGATTTCACCTATCGTGCATATGATTCACCTCTTGTTATATCCATTGAAATATTGGAAGATAAAAAAGGACGAAAAGTATTTTCAAGGAATAGATTAGTTACTATTATGAATAAAGTATATATAACAAAAAGTGCAAAGTTTTTGCCTAATGAAGCTGTTGATAATGATCAGATGGAAGCCAAATTAGGTAAGATAGACAATAAAGAATCAAAAGCGAGACGTATTGTATTGCGTAACAATGGAATTGAACAACGTTATTATGCTATTGATAGTAATGGCTATGTAACACATAACAATAGTGATTTGACATTTGAATCAATAAAAGGATTATGTGATAATCAATTTACCTTAAGGGATATTGAGGTATTGTCATGTGGTACTTCTACACCTGATCATTTGTTGCCTTCTCATGCAGCTATGGTACATGGTCTAATGAAAACAAAATCAGTAGAACTAAACTCTGCTTCTGGGGTGTGTTGTTCTGGGATGAGTGCATTGAAATTTGGTTATATGTCAGTGAAGTCTGGTAATTCTAAGAATGCTGTTTGTACAGGATCTGAACGTGTGTCTTCATGGATGAAAGCAGACCGCTTTGAAGCTGAGATAGACAATCTAAAGGAACTGGAACAGACTCCTATTATCGCATTTAAAAAAGACTTTTTGCGCTGGATGTTATCTGATGGAGCGGCAGCTTTATTATTAGAGGATAAGCCTAGAGATACTACTTCTCTAGAAGTATTGTGGATGGATGCTTACTCATACGCTTATGAATTAGAAGCGTGTATGTATGCTGGAGGAGATAAACAAGAAGATGGTTCTATCAAACCTTGGAGTGATTATTCTTCTAGTGAATGGTTGACTGAATCTGTATTCTCTTTAAAACAAGATGTGAAGATACTAAATGACAATATCTTGGAAAGAGGTGTGGATAGTATGAAACGTGCAATGGAAAAATATGATGTCAAAACAGGCGAAATAGACTATTTTTTGCCACATGTGTCATCACATTATTTTGTAGATAATTTATATACTAAATTTGTTGAAGCAGGTATAGAAATAACAAAAGACAAATGGTTTATGAACCTTAAGCGTGTTGGTAACGTTGGGTCAGCTTCGATTTATCTAATGTTAGAAGAACTGATGAATTCAGGTAAATTAAAATCAGGTGATCGCATTATGTTGTCCGTTCCAGAGAGTGGAAGATTCTCTTATGCATATGCTTATCTAAAAGTGGTATAGATGGATAAATTAGTAGATATAATAGATCGCAACTTAGTCAAACAGTTGATACCTCAACGTGAACCAATAGTTATGGTAGATGCTTTGTATGAATATACTGAGACTAGTATAACTGCTGGACTAACAATAGATGAACATAATCTGTGTGTAAATAGCGATGTGCTGAGAGAGGTAGGAATAATTGAACATATGGCTCAGTCTGTAGCACTGCATACAGGGTATCAGTTTCATTTGCGTAATGAGCCTGCACCAGTTGGCTATATTGGGTCTATCAAGAAGATAGATATACATAACTTACCTAAAGTAGGTGATACAATATATACAAAGGTTGATATTCTACAAGAATTTATGGGAGTGACCTTAGTAGAATTAGTTACGTATTGTGAAGGAGTAGTAATTGCTTCAGGTTCGATGAAGACTGTATTAGCTAAAGAAGAATAGATGGGACGTTCTACTCGATCTGTAAGTATTCAAAATTATCTACCTCATCGCGAACCGATGCTTATGGTAGATATCATTAGTGAAATAGGGAGTAAAACGGTAAGTACTACTTTTTTAATAAAGGAAGATAACTTATTCGTCACTAAAGGAGAACTCCAAGAGGTAGCACTAATAGAGAATGCAGCTCAGACTTGCGCTGCTATAGTTGGTCAGTCATTTTTCTTTGATGAGAATGATAATGAAAGAGAGAACGTTAGTGTACTAGGCTTTATTAGTTCGATAAAAAAAGTGAAGATAGATAAACTACCTAAGGTCGGAGAAATGATTATTACTAAGGGATCTTTGGTTTCTAAAATAGATGGAGGAGATACTGTCATCTGTGTGATGCAGGTTAGTACTTTATTAGGAGAGGATGAGATTATGAGTGCTGAACTCAATCTATTTCTACAAAAACAATAGCTTATGAAAGAGTCTGATGTACCACAAGACAAGAGTAGTCTAAAAGAAAATGATATTAAGGAGCTGTGCTATGCTGTGAATGATGATGGAGAATATGTGACAGCATTAAGCTCAGGTTGGGAAACTAAAACAATAGTACAAGAAGCTACCCTGTCTCAAATAGAAGAAAGAGTGAATGAAGCGAGACAGCAAGTGATAGAAGGTGTTTACAGTCCTATTGTGTACTACATGGAAGTGAATAGAATGGATATGCAAACATTATGTGCTTATGTATCAATGTGGAAGTGGAGAGTCAAAAGACATTTTAAACCAACTGTGTTTAATAAATTAAGCAATACGATATTACAGAGATATGCAGATGCTTTTGGTATCACAGTAGCTGAATTAAAAGCATTTAAGGGAAAGGAATAAGTTATGACTGTAGATTTTATACATCATCAATCAGCACACTGTGAAAACGGTGTTGCTTCAAATTTGTTAACTAATCAAGGGATAAAGATTAGCGAACCAATGGCTTTTGGTTTAGGTTCTGGTCTGTTTTATGTGTATTTACCTTTTATCAAAGTAAATCATGCACCTGCAATTAGTTATCGCCCTTTACCAGGGCTAATCTTTAATCGTTTGGCAAAGCGATTAGGGCTAAAGGTAAAGCGTATTAAGTTTTCTAATAAAGCTAAGGCACAACAAGTCTTAGAACAAAAGATAACAGAAGGGATTCCATGTGGATTACAAGTAGGTGTATATCACTTACCTTATTTTCCTGATGAATATAGATTCCATTTTAATGCACATAACTTAGTTGTTTATGGCAAAGAGGATGAAAGGTTCTTAGTAAGTGACCCTGTGATGGAAAGTACGACAGTGTTAACTCCACAAGAGTTAGAGCGTGTACGTTTTGCACAAGGGGCTTTTGCTCCTAAAGGACAAATCTATTATCCTATAGAACTACCTCAATCCATAGATTGGGAAAAAGCAATCAAAAAAGCGATCAGAAAGACTTGTACAGATATGCTTGCTCCTGTACCTATTGTTGGTGTAAAGGGAATGCGTATGGTAGCAAGAGCTATTGTGAAGTGGCCTAAGAAGGTCGGTGGAGCTAAAGCAAATCATTACTTAGCGCAAATGGTGCGTATGCAAGAAGAAATTGGTACTGGAGGAGGAGGTTTTAGATTTATCTATGCTGCCTTTTTACAAGAAGCAGGGAACAAAATCAGCAATACTAGATTAATAGAATTGTCTCAAGAGATGACTGCTATCGGTGATAGTTGGCGTGACTTTGCAGTTAATGCTGCTCGGGTATACAAGAAGAGAAAGAATGGAGATGATGTATATATCGCGCTATCTAAAGAACTATTAAGTTTAGCAGATAGAGAAGAACAATTCTTTAAAAAATTGAAAAAAGCAATATAATGCAACAGAAGATAATAGATATCGAATGCCTCTATAAGAAATATGAAGGGAGTGAGTTCTTTTCTGTAAAGGACTTGACACTTTGTATTGATAAAGGAACATTCTTTGGTTTCTTAGGGCCTAATGGTGCTGGGAAGACCACATTGATATCTATGTTATGTGGTTTGATTAAACCTACATCAGGTAAGTTACTAGTTAATGAATTGTCATATCGTACACATGCTAGTATTATCAAACAACAGATAGGTGTAGTCCCTCAGGAGTATGCCTTATACCCTACCCTCACTGCTTACGAGAACTTGTGTTTCTTGGGGAGTATGTACGGACTTAAAGGGAAGGCACTCAAAGAAAGAATTAATTACTACCTTGATTATTTAGGACTAGAAGCTTTTAAACACAAAAGAGTTGATACATTCTCTGGTGGAATGAAGCGACGTGTTAATCTAATAGCAGGAATATTGCATAAACCGAGTATCTTGTTTTTGGATGAACCAACAGTAGGTGTAGACTTACAATCAAGACTCGTTATTGTTGACTTCTTAAAGCAACTGCACCAAGGAGGAACGACAATATTATATACTTCACATCATCTGGCTGAGGTAGAAGAATTGTGTACAGAGATTGCTATTATTGACAAGGGAACTATCTATGCACTAGGTACCAGTGAAGAATTAAAAGAACAAACCAATACAGAGACTTTAGAGCAAGCTTTTTTATCTCTAACAGGAACGAATTTAAGAGATGATGTATAAACTGTGGATGACCATACGCAAGGAATTCTTGTTGTTGATTCGCGACTTTGGTGGATTGGCAATACTCTTTGTGATGCCTGTATTTTTGGTAATTACAGTTACCTTAATTCAGAATAACACCTATGAGAACATCACTAACCAAAAGATGGAAATTCTATTGGTTGATAATGATAAAGGCGAGATATCTAATAAGCTAATCACTGAAGTAAAACAGTCTGGTACATTTGAGTTTATTAGTGAGATGAACAATAGGCCTTTGACAGAACAAGGAGCAA
Organism: Myroides sp. C4067; assembly: GCF_038039665.1. Classification (NCBI taxonomy): domain Bacteria; kingdom Pseudomonadati; phylum Bacteroidota; class Flavobacteriia; order Flavobacteriales; family Flavobacteriaceae; genus Myroides; species Myroides sp. C4067. The sequence continues at coordinate 113,787 of NZ_JBBPHJ010000008.1, read as the reverse complement.
GAGAAGCTGTACTTAAAGGGCAATATCAGTTGGCTATCGTAATTCCTGAGCATCTAAGTAGTAGTTTAACAGAACGCATAGATAGTAATGTTAATCGCGTAGTCGCACACTTTATGGATGGAGATTCGCTTAGTACGCAAGAGACATTCACACCGAAGGAAGTTAAATTATACTTTGACCCTGCTCTACAGACTTCTTTTAAGGAAGGGATTAAAGGAGCAATTGATAAGATAGTTGCTACGATAGAGAATAAGACGATATACAGTGCTTTTGCAACTCAGTTGAGCGAGAGTTCAGAACCACAAGAATTATTCGCTCAGGAGAGCTTAATTAGCTTCAAAGAAATAGCGCCTAAAGATGAGGAGTTTAATAAAATCCCAAATGCAGTACAACACAATGTACCTGCATGGAGTCTATTTGCTATTTTCTTTATCATCGTACCCTTAGCGATGAATATTGTCAAAGAAAAGAATCAAGGAACAAATATTAGATTATATACCATGCCTACCTCACCTATCGTTACTTTAGGAGGAAAGGTATTTACTTATTTAACCATATGTTTATTGCAGTTTTACCTTATCATTTTAGTAGGTAAGTATTTCTTTCCGATGATAGGTTTAGCTTCATTTGAGTTTAGTAATACTCTATTTGGACTTACTATTGTTACACTGTTTTCAGGATTAGCTGCAGTGTCCCTAGGTGTATTGTTAGGGATAATAGCTAAGACACAAGAGCAGTCCTCTCCTTTTGGAGCTACATTTGTAGTTATACTTGCAGCAGTGAGTGGTGTATGGGTACCTACATTTGTGATGCCAAGTTTTATGCAGTATATCGCTAGTGCCTCACCTATGAATTGGGCATTAGAAGGGTACTATACTATCCTACTAAGGGATGGAGGCTTATGGCAAGCACGCTATATGATTATTTTGCTACTTTTGTTCTCATTATTAATACTTTTAATTGCTCTGTTTTATGATAAGAAAAAAAGATCTTTATAACGAGGTATCTCCGTTAGTGGAGATAACAGAAGTAAGGGTTCGTTTTAATGAGACGGATGCTTTAGGTATTGTGTGGCATGGAAACTATCTAACCTATTTTGAGGATGGTCGAGAAGCATTCGGTCGCAAGTATAAGATATCGTACTTAGACGCTATTGATAATGGGTATGTGACACCTATTGTATCTTCATCTTGTTCACATAAGCTAACAGTAAAGTATGGGGATGTATTGCGTATAGAAACGAGTTATATCAATACACAGGCGGCTAAGATTATATTCAGATTTAAGATATTTAATCAGAAGGATGAAATAGTCTGTACAGGCGAAACCGTACAGGTATTTTTAGATAAAGAAGGGAACTTGTCTTTGCAGTTGCCTGCTTTTTATGAGGAGTGGAAAAGAACAGTAGGTTTGTTGTAATATGAAGAAAGTATATATCACATCTACTTCTTGTCTGAGTAGTGTAGGCGCTGATAAGCAATTAACATGGCAAGGAATACAAGAAGGTCGATCAGGAATAAAGAAAGTCAAACAACTTGGCTTTATAGAGGATATCTATGCAGGTCAGATAGAGGATACTAGTATAGAAGTACAGTGGAGTAAGCTGAATATATCAGGTGTATATACACGCTTAGAGAAGATGCTTATCCTTGCACTTAAGCCTATTATAGACAAAAAAAAACCTTCTGCTAAGTCACAGCTGATTCTAGCTACGACTAAAGGTAATATTAGCGACCTAGCTCATACAGGTGCTACAGGTGCAGATATCAATGTGATGATACAGCGCATAGCAGATTTGTTTGGATTTAGTACACTACCTATTGTCGTTTGTAATGCTTGTGTATCGGGTATCTTGGCAGTGTCAGTCGGTAAGAGAATGATACAGATGGGAGAATGCGACGATGCTTATATTCTAGCAGGGGATGAATTAACGCCATTTGTAGTATCTGGCTTCAATAGTTTTCAGGCGATGAGTGATGAGCCATGTAGACCTTTTGATGTTACTCGAAAAGGAGTTACACTAGGTGAAGCTACAGCAGCGATACATTTATCATCAGAGCACAAGGAGCACACAGTAGCATTCGAAGTGATAGGAGAAGCTTCTATAGCAGATGCAAACCATATATCAGGCCCTTCACGTACAGGAGAAGGACTGTATCTAAGTATACAAGGAGCATTGCGAGAAGCGGGTATTACAGCTGAGCAAGTTGATTTAGTATCTGCTCATGGTACAGCGACTAACTATAACGATGAGATGGAGTCTATCGCTTTTGATAGATGTGCTTTGGCTACTACACCTATTCATAGTCTGAAAGGGTATTTTGGACATACACTAGGAGCTGCAGGACTGTTAGAACTTGTGATGGTGATAGAAAGTATGCTGCACAATCAATTGGTTGTCTCTAGAGGTTATGAAGTATCAGGTGTATCTAGAGTCTTGAATATGATTACGACGAAGAGTACATTACCTTTAAATATTGCCTTGAAGACAGCGTCTGGTTTTGGGGGGTCTAATACTGCTTTATTAATTGCTAAACGAAATTAAATATGACTGAACAATATAAATATAGCATCAGCAAATGGTGTACTGTATCAGACGAAGTAGTTAGCCTTAATGATAAAGTCGTATTTACTGGAGATAAAGGTGACTTTGCTGCCTTTGTTAAGGCATATTATAAAGCAAATGAAATAGATTATTCGAAGTTTTTCAAAATGGATCCGATGAGTAAGCTAGCGTTTATTGGAGCAGAATGTTTATTGATGGATGAGGTATTTGAAAAACCGACCCATGATATTGCACTGTTGTTTAGCAATGCTAGTTCTAGTCTAGATACAGACTTGAAACACAGTGAGACTATAGTTGACAGAGATAACTTCTATCCTAGCCCTGCCGTATTTGTCTATACATTGGCTAATATATGTTTGGCAGAGGTTAGTATAAGACATAAACTACAGTCAGAGAACACGTTTTTTATTTCGCCTCGTTTCGATATTGATTTGATGTATGCACAAGCATCGTATTTACTAGAGACTAATAGAGCGAAGAAGGTTGTCTGTTCTTGGGTAGAGTATTTAGAAGGAACGTATCAGTTCTTTGGGTATGTCGTAGAACCTCAACAAGAAGGAAAAATAGAACACACAAAAGAGAATATTAAAGAAATATATAAGATATAATGAAAGATTTAAAGATTGAATTAAAAGGAAAAATCATTGAAGTATTAAACTTAGAAGATATTGCAGTGGAAGATATCCAAGATAACGATCCACTATTTGGTGATGGTCTAGGGTTAGACTCTATTGATGCTTTGGAATTAATTGTATTAATGGACAAAGATTACGGGATTAAGTTAAGTGATCCAAAAGAAGGACGCAGTATCTTCCAGTCAGTTGAAACAATGGCAACATATATTGCTGCTAACAGAACTAAATAATTTGCTATGCAGAAGCGTATCGTTATTACAGGTATGGGAATTATCTCTGCGATAGGTAATACTGTCGAAGAGAACTACAATGCCCTTATTTCAGGTCAATCTGGTATAGATGAACTGACTTTATTCGATTCTATTCACCGTGGAGTAATTAAAGTAGGTGAAGTCAAAATGACTACTGAAGAATTAATTACTGCATTAGGATTGAGCAGTGATAATAATTATACGCGCACAGCTTTACTAGGAGCGTATGCAGCTAGAGAGGCTATTGCCAATGCAGGAATACGAGATATCAATGACCGTAAGACGGGATTGATATCTTCTACTTCTGTGGGGGGGATGGATTATACAGAGAAGTTCTTTCACGAATTTGAGACTAAAGTAGAGAGTAGAAAGTATATTGATACGCAGGGTGCTGGAGATTCCACAGAGAAGATAGCAGATTATTTAGGACTTCACGGATTAGTGACTACGATTAGTACTGCGTGTTCTTCTGCTGCGAATGCGATTATGCAAGGATCTAGATTGCTCAAAGCTGGTAAGCTAGACCGTGTCATCGTAGGAGGTACTGATGCATTGTCTAAGTTTACAGTCAATGGGTTTAATACTTTGATGATTCTTACGGATGGATACAATACGCCATTTGATCAGAATCGAAAAGGATTAAATCTTGGAGAAGCTGCGGCTTATTTAGTACTAGAGTGTGAAGATATCGCTATAGCAGACGGTAGAACTATACTAGGTGTAGTAAGTGGATATGCTAATGCCAATGATGCATACCATCAGACAGCCTCATCAGAGAATGGTGAAGGTGCTTACTTAGCGATGCAAAAGGCATTAAAAATGGCTAATCTATCTCCTAAACAAATAGACTATATCAATGCTCATGGCACGGCTACTCCGAACAACGATTTATCAGAAGGAAGAGCGATGCAACGCATATTCGAAGATGATATGCCTATGTTTAGCTCTACAAAGCCCTATACAGGGCATACTCTTGCAGCAGCAGGAGCTATAGAATCGGTATATAGTATACTTGCAATGACACATGGTGTAGTATTTCCGAACCAAAACTTCGTTACTCCAATGGAAGAACTTTCGATAAGACCACAGACTACTCTAATGCACAAAGAGATTAATACTGTATTATCAAATTCTTTTGGTTTTGGAGGTAATTGTTCGACTGTTATATTCTCTAAAATCTAAGCTATGAAAGTGTATGTAAATGGACTAGGGTCTGTCTCTTGTCAAGAGGGATCTAGAAACTTTAAAGCTACATCTTTAACACAGGTGTCTCAGGGTATTAATCTAGCGAAACAACCTTCTTATAGAGATCTTATCCCTGCTGGGATGATTAGACGTATGGCTAAGGGGGTGAAGATGGGGATATTCGCTTCACATACCGCATTAGAAGAGGCTAATATAACGATACCTGATGCTGTGATTACTGGCACAGGATTAGGGTGTCTGATAGACTCTGAGAAGTTTTTATCTACGATGTTAGAGAACAACGAGAGTTACCTTACTCCTACTTCGTTTATTCAATCTACCCATAATACAGTAGGTGGGCAGATAGCTCTACAGCTACAGTGTATGGGATATAACTTTACTTATGTACATCAAAATACTTCTTTTGAGTCTGCTCTTTTGGACGGTATTTTACAGATACAGTCAGGTGAGTTAAATAATGCTTTAATCGGAGGTGTAGATGAGATAGGAGATATTACGATGAGATTTCTTCAATTGGCGAAGAAGATAAATACACCAGAAGAGATATTCTCTAAAGGGGTTAACTATGGGGAGGGAGCTACTTTCTTAGTATTAGATAAGCAGCAGTCTGAGCAGTCTTATGCGGAGATTGTCGACACAGATATTTGCAACAGAATAGATTCAGTACAAGACTTTATCGAAAGCTTCTTGTCTCGAAATAACTTAACTACTGAGCAGATTGACGTTTTAGTACTGGGTAGTAATCTGACTTCGAACGATGGAGATTATTACTTACATGCGCAAACTACGTGTGCAAATAGCGCCGTAGAGACGTTCAAAGAGTTTAGTGGAGAGTATCATACTGCTTCGGCATTTGGTCTTTTAAATGCCTGCGAAATGCTTAAATACCAACAACTATTTAGCACAGGTGAGTCCAAGTCGATAACGTATGTTTTAGTGTATAATCAGTTTGACGGAAAAGACCACAGTTTAACTTTACTTAGAAAATGCTGAGATTTAAACGTATCAACTTCTTTGGAATCTTGTATTCCACAGTAGTTGTTATTCTTATTTTTACAGATTCAGTTCGCAGTTGGTGGTTTATCTTAGGTGGAGTGCTTTGGATAGGCTTACTTGCTTGGGGTGCATTTGATATGAGATTAAACGTGTTTACAAAGGCTGTATCTCATCAAAAACAGGAGAAGCGCAAGCGCATAGCCCTTACCTTTGATGATGGTCCTACCCTATTCACTCCTAAAGTACTTGAATTATTGACACAGTATAAGGCAAAAGCAACTTTCTTTTGCATTGGCAATCAAGTAGCACAGCATCCTGACATTCTTCTACAGGTGTTAGCACAAGGTCATCTTATTGGCAACCATACCCAGACACACACTACACGTATGGGGTTTCTCTCAGCAGATGAGGTTTATCAAGAGATAATAACAGCAGAACAGACGATAGTAGATACCACCGGTATTAGACCGAGGTGGTACAGACCTCCTTTTGGGGTGACTAATCCTAATATCGCCAAAGCCTTGGCTAGAACAACTTATAAAATAGCAGGATGGAATATTCGGTCTTTAGATACCGTTATTGAAACAGAACAACGTATTTTTGAACGTATAAAACACAAGATTAGACCTGGAGCTATTATCTTACTACACGATACGACAGATAAGAGTGTACAGGCGCTAGAGCTACTGCTTATCGAACTGACTAAACAGGGATATGAGATGGTCACTCTAGACCAATTATTAAATGATTAAACGTATGAAAAAGGTATTAAGTACATTGTTTTTACTGGTGATGACAACAGTCTCATTGGCACAAGAAAAAGCAATGAGTCAAGCTGAGATTGCTTCATTTAAGAAAGAGGTTGTCTCTAAAACCAAAGAAATAACAAGCTTATCTACAGACTTTACGCAGTATAAGCACATGAGCTTTATGTCAAAAGACATCGAGTCAAAAGGTGAAATGCTATTACAAGTGCCTAATAAGCTACTGTGGAAATACAGTACGCCGTTTGAGTACAGCATTGCCTTTAAAGACAATAAAATAAGCATCAATGATCAAGGCAAGAAAAACAAGGTAGATATAGGAAATAACAAGAAGTTCGCTAAGATCAATAACCTTATTGTAGGCAGTATCAGTGGGAATATGTTTGATGAAAAGGAGTTTAAAATTTCTTATTTCAGAGATAATAAACGCAGTATAGCGAAGCTTATCCCTCTAAGTAAAGATATATCTCAGTATATCTCACAAATCGTTTTATACTTCGATGAAGGGCAGAGTACTGTATCTGAAGTGAAGTTAGTGGAGCCTTCGGATGACTACACACGCATCGTATTTAAGAATAAGAAAACGAATATCAAACTAAATGATTCGAGTTTTACTAATTAGTCTGTGTAGCCTTTTAGCGGTATCGTGTAAGAGTATTAAGCTCGATGGTATTTATACAGATAGCTTTATTACTCAGGAGAGTGTTATCGAGAATAACTATTTTGCTACCCTAGGTGAAGAACACATCTTTAGGGCAAATATGACAGTGTTTAAACACGAACTAAGTGGGCTCTTAGTGGTTAAGCGCATGGATGAGAATCAGCACAGAGTGGTTATGACTTCTGATTTTGGAAACACATTATTTGATTTTTCTATTTATTCGGATAAATATGCTGTTAATTATGTGATGAGTGATATAAATAAGAAGCTAATATTAAATATCTTAGCTAAAGATTTTCAGTTGTTTACTGCTGTTCAGTTACCTGTGAAGAAACTTAGTCTAAGAGAAGGCGATACAGTCTTCTTAGGAAGGTATAATAAGTTAGAGACTGTCGTGTTTTGGGACAATGCCTTAGGCAGAGTTTCTCGCCTAGTCTATGGTACACCGAAGAAAGCTAAAGTATCATATAATTATGTACAATCAGAGAATGATAAGCCTATCTTATCGATAGAACATTACAATTTTCCGATGCGTATAATACTTACCCCTATGACTGATGAGTAAATAAGAAGTATGAACCACACAGATACTATAATTATGAAAAAACTATTACTTACACTTTTATTAATCATGGGTATAAGTCAGTCTTATGCACAAAAGAAACAAAGAATACTAACGCCTGGTGTTCGTGGAGGATGGAACTTTAGCAGTGTTGTAAACTCTGGGGGGGACTCCCGTACAAACTTCTATGTAGGGGTGCAACTTCCTATACGCTTAGCTAAGTTTTATTCGCTTCAACCAGAATTAGTGTACTCTCGTCAAGGGGCAGATAATATCGTTGACAGAATCTATTATGAGAATGGACATGGTCGTTCAGTTGATTTAAAAATGGGGTATATTGATATCAATGTGATTAATAAGTTTCACTTTGGTCGATTGAATCTTCAGGTAGGACCAGGTATTGCCATCCAAGCTCATAATAACGTATCAGAAATGACCCCAGTAGACCTAACTATTAATTTAGGTGTCGGTATTGATATTACCAAGCGCATCGGGATAGAAGCTCGCTGGATGCCTGGTCTGATTGGTATTAATGATTATTACTATGATAGTGATAATGGCGAAATGCGCAACAATATACTTCAAGTAGGAGCTTACTTTAGATTCTAATCTCTTTTGGCTACTATAAACACACTATAATTATGAAAAAACTATTACTTACACTTTTAATAGTCATGGGGGTAAGTCAGTCTTATGCTAAAGAGAAAAGAAAGATACTTAATCCCGGTATACGCGGTGGTTGGAGTATTAGTAATGTAACTAATATAGGTGGAGATTATCGCACTGATTTTTACGCAGGGATACAATTGCCTATTCGTTTTGCTAGATTTTATGAATTACAACCTGAGCTGATATACTCACGTCAAGGAGTGAAAGGAACAAATAATAATCCACATTATGATCCGTATCAGCGAGATGCAGATGAATTAAAACTTAGTTACATAGACATTAACGTGATTAATAAATTCTATTTTGGTAAGATTAATTTACAAGCAGGACCTGGTTTAGCTATAGCAACAAATAGCAGTAAGTATAATGTCACTCCTATTGACTTAACACTTAACCTCGGTATCGGTATCGATATTACCAAGCGCATCGGGATAGAAGCTCGCTGGATGCCTGGTATAGTGAGTATTAATGCATCTGCTGATGAGTATCACTATAGTAGTCGATATGATGATTCGGATTATATGCGTAATAATACATTTCAGATAGGAGCCTATTTGAAGTTCTAGTACACAGTATATAAATATATTCAAAGTCGATTAAACGCAATAACATTGCGTTTAATCGACTTTTTTTATGGCTGTTTTTTCATGATTATTTACTCGATATACAGAGCTAATAGTATTTGTAGTTTTTGAAATTTCGTTCGTATTAGGAAGCCTAGTGTGACATTGTATAAGGGAGGATCACATCCTAAAATTAGGAGAACAGATCATAAAATCGTTTTATTCAGACAGATACTAGTATTACATTATTTTAGTGTTTGCCTCCTTTCTAGACAGTTTAGCGTGTCAATTTTATCCCTTTTTTAAGTATATAATTTTCTTGATTACCTACTTTTTATTTACAGATAAGTAGTGCAATGTGTGCTATTTAAGATACAATAGGTGTAAAATACGATATGTTTAGCTCACTATGTTTCCAGTATGCTAGGCTAGTGCTGGGTATGTGGTCGGCTTAAAACAATATTTTTAAGCCGACCAAATGCCTATCATATGCCGACCACAAGCCGACGACCCCGATTTTGTATACTCGGAAAAATAGAGAAATTAGGGCGAAATATGAATTTTAGTCTGTTTTTTACCTTTGTGTTTCTAGTCTGCATTGTGGAGTGTTGTTATTTCTGTGATGAATATTGGGTGATGCAGTCAGTAGAGAAGTAGCTACGTATTGTTTTGAAAGGAGGAGTTTTAGTGTGTTAATCGTTTTGTAATTAATGTGTTATATTCTGTATAGGAGTGGTGAAAGGATGAATAGAGGTGATATAATGAGTTTCTATTATATATTTATTTCTTTTGTGTATAATTAAAAATTAACCTAATATGCAGGGAAATTTTATTGTTATTTGCTGAAGAATATAGATTAAATAAGAAAATAAATGCTAGAACTTCTGTTTTTTTTGTGAAGAAGTTAAATGGCGTTTAAATAACAGTATGTTTTTTTTAATTAGTTTTGCATTAAAGTTTTTTTAAGAAATAATATAGGTATTTATGCTTATCGACAATTTTTATGAAGTAGTTAATTTAGAAGAGACTACAGCGAATCAATATACTGCCTTAGTACGATTAAATACCACGCATGATGTATTTAAAGGACATTTTCCAAATAATCCTGTAATGCCTGGTATATGTATGATGCAGATCATTAAAGAATTGTCTGAATCAATCTCGAAGTGTGAACTTTTTATGGAACAGGTAATCAATGTGAAGTTTATGGCCTTGATTAATCCTGAGAAGTGTAATGAACTAACGTTTTCGCTACAGGTAGATGAGGTAGACGAAATCGTAAAGGTGAAGAGTACTATCGACTTTGTAGGTACTATCGCTTTAAAAATGAGTAGTACTTATAGCAAGAAATAGATATGAAATTCTTAACTGTTATTTTCATTAGTGCAATGATGCTGTTTCAGACTTCGACGACTAGTATCAGAGAACGTTTTGAACACGCGGGAGAGTCTGTAGAACTAGCAGAAGCGTTCTATAATCAGACTCTAAAATTAGATAACACAGATTTGGGCAATGCTTACAAAGGAAGTGCGCTAATCACGAAAGCTAAATTCGAGAAAGGTATTAAGAATAAAAAAGCGCTAATCGTACAGGGGGCTGCACTGCTAGATGGAGCAGTAGCTAGTAAGCCAAAGGATGTAGAAATAAGATTAATCAGGCTCATTATACAAGAACACGTACCGAATATCGTGAAGTATAAAGCGAATATACAAGAAGATAAACTGGTAATACTAGAGAACTATAGCAATCAGTCTGCTGATGTAAAGAAATGGATTAGTAGTTATGCGAAACAATCAAAAGCATTTACTACTGATGACAGAAATAAACTTCTGTAATGGAAGATGAATAAATGAAAGAAGACCTTACCTTACCTAACATACATAATACCATAGGCGAATTGGGCATTTGTGTCTTGATTCCCACTTATAATAACCACAAGACTTTACGGCGTGTTATCGATGGAGTATTGTCTTATACGAATAAGATAATTGTCATTAACGATGGCTCTACAGATGATACCTCAGCTATTTTAGCAGATTATAACAGAGAGTTGCATACTATTCATTTACCAGAGAATAAGGGGAAAGGAAATGCACTGACTGTTGGGTTTAGAGAAGCTATACGCCAAGGGTATCAATATGCTATCACAATAGATAGTGATGGACAACATTATCCGAGTGATATTCCTGTGTTTGTCCAGGCGTTGATGGAGAGTGAAGAGAAGAAACTATTGCTTATTGGTTCTCGCAATATGGAGCAAGAGGGTGTACCGAAGAAGAGTAGCTTTGGCAACCGATTTTCTAACTTTTGGTTTTGGTTTGAGACGGGTATTACTTTGACAGATACTCAATCAGGGTATCGCTTATATCCTTTGCAGTCTTTGGCAAAGAAATATTACACAAATAAATTTGAATTCGAAATAGAGGTTATTGTGCGAGCAGCATGGAATGATGTAGCTGTGCGCAATGTACCTGTACAAGTACTCTATGATGAGTCTGAGCGGGTATCTCACTTTAGACCATTTAAGGACTTTACGCGTATTAGTATACTGAATACAGTTTTGGTAACCTTACTGTTGGTCTATATTATCCCAAGGAATTTTTTTAGACGTTTCAAAAAAAAAAGGTTTAAAGATTTTTTGAGAGAAGATATACTAGGAAGTGATGATTCGAATAGGGTCAAAGCGATATCTATAGGACTAGGGGTATTTATCGGTATAGCGCCACTGTGGGGACTACAGTCGTTCTTATCTATTTTTTTAGCTATCACATTCAGGTTGAATAAAGTGTTGGCATTTACGTTTTCGAATGTGAGTATACCACCGATGATACCTATTATCGTATTTGCATCTTTGCAGCTAGGATATTATTTGGTTCCACATGGGACGAAAGATATTATCTTAGATGAGTATTCTATAACCTCTATGTCTGCACACTTAGTACAGTATCTAGTGGGAAGTATCGTCCTAGCAAGTGTAATGAGTGTACTGTTCGGAACAGTGAGTTATGTATTATTATCTGTATTCAATAAAAAAAGGAAGTAATGTCAAGTGTATTTTATCATATTTATAAATGGGGAGAGAAGAAGAAAGTAATGTTCTTTATACTATCCTTACTTTTTGTGGTATTAACAGCTTATGGGGCTTTAAATATTAAGTTTGAAGAGGATATCACTCGTATATTACCAAAGAATGAAAAGACAAGCATTACTTCGAAAGTACTTAGTCAGCTGCGTTTCTCAGATAAGATATCAGTTATCATAGAGAAACAACAAGAGGGAACTACAGAAGACTTAGTGACGTTAGCTGATCAGTTCTTAGATTCTCTAGCGGTGAAGAACGAATATGTCAAGTCTATACAAGGCAAGGTAGATGATGAGAATATCAATGAAGCAATTAACTTTGTCTATGCACACTTGCCCCTGTTTTTAGAAGAAAGTGACTATGAAAAAATAGCTGTCAAACTGAATAATGATAGTTTAAAGCAAGTCGTAGAAGCCAACTATAAGACACTAATCTCTCCTACGGGAATGGTAGCGAAGCAGTTCATACAGCGAGACCCAATGGGGATAGGCTTTATGGCACTACAGAAGCTGCAACAACTCAATATCGGTGATGACTTCCACCTTGTGGATGGGTATATCATGAACAAAGATGAGGATAAGCTACTCTTGTTCATTGATCCTGTATATGACGGTACAGAGACGGAGCACAATACTATTTTTATCAACTATTTAGAAGAGGTAAAAGAGAGCTTGAATGGAACGTATGCTGATAAAGTAAGTGTAGATTATTTCGGAGCTTCTTTTGTAGCTGTAGCTAATGCTAAGCAGATCAAGAGTGATATACAGAAGACCGTAGCTATATCTGTGACAGTGCTCATGGTTCTATTAGTAGCCTTTTATCGCAAACTATTTATTCCAGTCATACTGTTTATCCCGACTATATGTGCTGCATTAGTAGCCTTGTTTGTCTTGTATTTTATCAAGGATTCTATATCTGCTATATCGTTGAGTGTAGGGGCTATATTGATAGGAATTACGATAGACTACGCCCTGCATATTATGACACACTACAAGCATAGTGGAGATATAAAAGAAGTGTATAGAGAGATCACTAGACCTATCATAATGAGTTGTGCTACGACAGCCATTGCTTTTTTATGTCTAGTATTTGTGCATTCAGAAGCCTTAAAAGATTTGGGAATATTTGCGTCTATTACAGTGATGGCAGCAGGTCTATTCTCCTTGCTATTCATACCTCATCTGTATAAACCGTCTGAGAAAGATTTGGTAGGCAAGTCGAATACACTAATAGATAAAGTAGCTAAGTTTCCCTTTGATAAGAGTAAGTGGTTGTTTGGACTATGTCTTTTAGCGATTGTAGTAAGTTGTTTTACTTTTGACAAGACTACTTTCGATAAGGATTTGTCTTCGATGAACTACTTTCCAGAAGAATTAAAACAAGCAGAAGAAAAGCTCAATAGTACCTTAGATAGCAATAGTAAATCCTTGTATATAACGTGCTATGGAGAATCTGTAGATGATGTGGTAGAAGATAATGCACGACTAGCTCAGCACTTAAAGAGTGAGAAAGCAGATGGACATATCTTGCAGTATAGTTCACTAGGCAATATTGTATTATCTAAGAGTCAACAAGAGCAGAAGATTAAGCTTTGGGACACATTCTGGGCAAAGCAAAATATATCAAGTATAAAGCATACACTGATCAGAGAAGGACAGCGATATGACTTTATGGAAAGTACGTATGAGGGGTTCTATGATTTATTAGATACGAGCTTTGGTGTTATTCCAATTCAAGAATATACAAAGTTGAATCCTCAGATTATGGATGAGTTCTTCATAGAGAAGGATGGATTCTATACAATTAATACGTTGGTCAAAGTACAAGAAAACAATAGAGTTGCATTTGTCGATGAGTTAAAAGGGCCAGAAGAGTATTTGGTGATTGATAGGAAGGCTATTAATGAGACTTTCTTGAGTAATCTGGTGAAAGACTTTACGAGTTTGGTCAATTATTCTTTGATTGCTGTATTGTTGATTCTATGGTTTTTCTTTAGACGTATAGAGATGGTACTAGTGAGTATGGTACCGATCATTATTACCGGATTTATTACTACAGGTCTGATGGGACTGTTTCACATAGAGTTTAATATCTTTAGTTCGATCGTGTGTACCTTGATATTCGGTCAGGGAGTGGACTTCACTATATTTATGACCAGTGCCTTACAGAAAGAATATACAACGGGTAAGAATGAGAGTGTGATGTATCGTTCGTCTATTATCTTGGCTGTATTGACAACACTATTAGCTATAGGTACACTGATATTTGCGAAGCATCCAGCCTTGCGTTCTATCTCTGTAGTGTCTTTGATAGGATTGTCTGTATCGGCTATTTCGGCATTTGTATTATATCCTCGTTTATATCGCTTCTGTTTTACAAATAGACAGCAGAAAGGAAAGTCACCTATTACGTTGCGTTTATTATTGTTTAGTATTGTATCATTTACCTATTTTGGGGTATGTGGTGTATTGTACTCTTTTATTGCAAGGATATTGATGTTCATATTGCCTATGCGAAAAGTAGTTAAGTTGAGGTTGTTTGGCAAGGGAATGTCTTTGTATATGGCTTCTGTATTATACTTAAACCCATTTGTGAAAAAAGGGATTATCAATAAGCAAAAAGAAGACTTCAAGAAGCCAGCAGTTATTATAGCTAATCATACGTCATTCTTAGATTCATTGACGATAGGAATGGTTAACTCAAATATAGTCTATCTAGTGAATGACTGGGTGTATAAGTCACCTATCTTTGGTAGAGCGGTACAGATGGCTGGGTTCTATCCTGTATCTAATGGGGTAGATAATAGTGTAGAGCACTTAGAGGAACGTGTGAAACAAGGATTCTCGTTGATGATATTTCCTGAAGGAACACGCTCATTGACCAATGATGTACAGCGCTTCCACAAAGGAGCTTTCTTCTTAGCAGAGACCTTGAAGTTAGATATTATACCTATGTATATACATGGGAATGCTGAGGTTAATGGAAAGAGAGATTATATCATATATGGAGGGCACATTATTACTACAGTAGGAGAACGCATTACTTATGAAGATAGATCGTATGGTGAGGATTACTCAGAGCGAACAAAGAAGATAAGTAAATTCTACAAAGAACAGTTTAGAGCTATTAGAAGACAACTAGAGGATAAGAATTACTTTAGACGTAAATTGTTCTTAGGATATTTCTATAAAGAAGGCAGTATATTGAAAGAGGTGAAAGATGATTTTAAGCATTATGCAGAGGACTATTATGAATTGGATAATCACTTGTCTGACAAAGAGAAGATATTGCATGTGGGAGAGGACTATGGACAGATTAATTTCTTGTTAACTTTACAACAGAGCAAGCGCAAAGTGTATGCTTATATTCAAGATGATTACAAGCGTAGCGTAGCACAAACCAATTATGTAACAAAGTGTAGAACGGTAGAATATATAACTGATGTATTTGAAATAGATGGTAGTGTCAATACGCTGTTAGTATCTACAATAGTAAGTAGTGAAGTACCTACTACTATCCATAAGATAGTAGTGTTACATAGAAAAGTAAAGGAGTATGTACCTGATAGAAGTTTCAAATTATCTGTACAGAATGAATATATCAGTGTGTATCTAAGAGAATAAAAGTTATGGAGAAGAAGTATGATGTAGTTGTGATAGGAAGCGGTCTGGGGGGATTAGCTTCTGCTGTAATATTAGCAAAAGAAGGAAAGAAAGTCTGCGTACTGGAGAAGAACACACAGTATGGAGGTAACCTACAGACGTTCGCTCGTGATAAGTCTGTGTTCGATACAGGGGTACACTATATCGGAGGTTTAGATGTCGGTGAGAATCTGTATAAGTATTTCTCTTATCTAGAGATTATGGATAAGTTGAAACTATATCGCTTAGATGAGAATGGATATGACTTTATCTCCTTTGAAGATGAAAATATTGACTATCCACATGCCCAAGGGTATGAAAACTTTGTGCAACAATTACTTGTGTTCTTCCCTGAAGAAGAAGAGGCACTGCGCAAGTATTGTGATACTATCAATGATATCTGTCACCGCTTCCCGATGTATTACCTCGAAGGAGGGAAAGGATATGACGAGAATATCGTAAGTATTAAGTTGATCGATTTCTTAGATGAAATAACAAGTAATGAAAAGTTAAAAGCAGTGCTTATAGGTTCTAACTTTTTATACGTAGCAGATAAGGAGAAAACGCCACTGTATGTACATGCCTTGACAGTCAATTCTTACATACAGAGCGCATGGAGATGTGTGAATGGAGGAAGTCAAATCAGTAGAGCGCTTATTAAAGTGCTGAAGAACTATGGAGGAGAGATCTACAAGAATAAAGAAGTTGTAAGTTTTGTTTTTGACAACCAACAAATAGCTTTGTGTAAAACGGCAGATGGAATGCAGTATGCAGCAGATCAGTTCGTCTCTAATATTAACTTGAAACACACGATACGCATGGTGGGTGCAGAGAGGTTTTCTAAACCATTTGTAAAGCGTATTATGAGTCTAGAGGAGGTACCTTCGGTATTCTCACTTTATATTGTATTTAAAAAAGAGTGCTATCCTTATCAGAATAGCAACATATACTATTATAACAGTATAGATGATGTATGGGATACACATCAAAAAGCTGAAGGTAGATGGCCTAATTTGTTAGTAGCTTCTATGAACTGTACTTCTCCTGCACAAGAATGGGCAGATAGTATGACAGTGATGACCTATATGGATTTCGAGGAAGTCAAACAATGGGGAGAGACATACAATGTATCGACTATTAAGAATCTAGGAACTAGAGGAAATAGCTATGAGGATTTCAAACGAGAAAAAGAGCAACTTCTATTAGCTAAGTTAGAGTCTAAATATCCTGGTATCTGCAGGGCTATAAAGAGTGTTCATTCCTCTTCGCCCTTGACTTATAGAGATTTTATAGGGTCAGAACGAGGAAATATGTACGGATTTATCAAGGATGCTAATAGCCCTATGAAGACATTTATCTCTCCGAGATCGAAGATAGGCAACTTATTCTTCTCAGGGCAGAATGTGCGTATGCACGGAGTAATGGGAGTGACTATAGGTGCATTTGTAACTTGTCTAGAGATGGTAGATAAAGATTCTTTGCTAACGAAACTCAATAAGTATAGAGATGATGAAGCATTGGTATAGATATATTGGGACTCTAATTATATGTGCCTTATTAGGAAGTTGTGGTGTAAAGAAAGGATTGAAAGATATTCCTATTCTTGAAGGATGGGATGCCGCTACGCCAGAAGTTAGTATCATACAGGATAGTATTCGCATAACTGATAAAGGCTTTTTAAGTAAGAATAAACAACAATTATGGGAATTGTATGTTAGTGGTGATCCTTATCAAATTGGATTAAATACAGGAGCTCTAACAAAGGATTTGTATCAAAAGCAAGAAACAATCTTCTTCTCAAAAGTAGAGGAGTTTGTACCACCTGGATTTAAACAGAGGATGTTGATCAAGCTATTGAAATATTACAATAGAGACTTGTATCAATATATCCCGAATGAAAACAAAGCTGAAATATACGGGCTAAGTAAGTATGCTACTACTCGATTTGACTTCTTAGGACCAGCTTACCAGCGCAATCTTTATCTTCACGGAGCACATGATATTGGACATGCTTTTCAGGATCTTGCTTTAGTAGGTTGTACATCGCTTGCAGTATGGGATGAGAACTCTGCTGACGGTGGTTTGTTGATAGGGAGAAACTTTGACTTTTATGTAGGAGATGATTTTGCAGAGAATAAGATTATTGCTTTTATACAACCTGATAAAGGAAATGCGTTTATGTCTGTGACATGGGGAGGTATGACAGGTGTGGTATCAGGAATGAATGAAAAGGGACTTACTGTAACACTAAATGCTGGAAAGTCTTCTATCCCACTGAAGGCAAAAACACCTATCTCTGTAGTAGCTCGTGAAATATTACAATATGCTGATAATATAGAACAAGCGATCGCCATTGCTAAGACAAAGAAAGTATTTGTATCTGAGTCTATCATGGTGGGAAGTGCGGCAGATAGAAAGGCAATATTGATAGAGATAGCACCTAAGAACTTTGGGGTATATGACGTAGTGAATAGCAGTGCATTAATCTGCTCGAATCACTTCCAGAGTGACGCCTTTAAAAAGGATAAGCGAAATACCAAACAAATTGAGAAGAGTCACTCGCAATACAGATGGGATAAGGTCAATGAGTATGTACATAATGCTGAGGTGTTGACTCCTCAGAAGATGGTAGAGATACTCAGAGATACAAAAGGACTAAATGGAAAGGAAATAGGATATGGAAATGAGAAGGCATTGAATCAACTCTTAGCACACCATGGTATTGTCTTTCAACCTGAGAAAAGACTCGTATGGATATCTTCTAATCCTTATCAACTAGGAGAGTTCGTTGCGTATGATTTGAATGAGATTTTTAGTAAAGAAAATAGAGGTTATCATTTAGGGATTGATAGTTTAACGATAGCCAAAGACCAGTTTATCGATAGTAATGCGTTTAAAGATTATGAACGCTTTAGAGTAGAAGACCAAGTCTTTCAGCAAGTGATAAAGGATAAGGAAAAAGTCTCAGAGGAATACATTAAAACGTATCAGGCGTTGAATCCTGAGTATTGGTTAGTCTATTACCGTACAGCATTGTATTATATGCAAAAGAAGCAGTATTCTTTAGCTCGTGAGGAGTTTAATACAGCGCTGACTAAAGAAGTGACAACCTTACCTGCCGAACAGAAAATAAAGAAGTATTTAAAGAAAATAAGAAATAAGTAATGGAAAGTTCTCGTATAGATTATCAACCTAAAGAAGATATTCTGAAATATCAAGAGCAAAGGCTACAAGAAGTCTTAGCTTATGTCAATGAATACTCTCCTTTCTATAAAACTTTGTTTAAAGAGAAAGGTATTGATATAGCTACTATTAAAACAATAGAAGATTTACAGCAATTACCTTTGACAGCTAAAGATGATTTGCAGAGACAGAATGATGCTTTCTTCTGTGTACCTAAAACTTCTATTATTGATTATGCCACTACTTCGGGAACATTGGGAGACCCTGTTACATTTGGGTTGACCGATGGTGATTTGGAGCGATTAGCAGAGAATGAGTATCAATCCTTTAAGTGTGCAGGGGTACAACAGGGGGATGTGGTACAGCTGATGACAACAATCGATAGACGGTTTATGGCAGGATTAGCTTATTTCTTAGGGTTGAGAAAGCTAGGGGCTGGAGTTATTCGTGTAGGAGCTGGTATCCCACAACTACAATGGGACTCTATCTTACAGTATCAACCAAAGTATTTAATAGCTGTTCCTTCATTTTTATTGAAGTTGATAGACTATGCCGAGAAGAATGACATAGACTATAATAAAAGTAGTGTAAAAGGCGTAATCTGTATTGGAGAAGCGCTTCGTAAGGATGATTTGACACCTTCTGTTTTGGCTCAGCGAATCACAGAGAAGTGGGATATTAAATTATATTCAACATATGCTTCTACAGAGATGGGAGCGGCATTTACAGAATGTGAGTTTACACAAGGAGGACATGTGAATCCGGAGTTGATTATCACTGAAGTATTAGATGACGAGAATCATGTAGTAGCAGATGGAGAATTAGGAGAGTTGACGGTGACTACATTGGGGGTTGAGGCGCTGCCTTTAATCCGTTTTAAGACAGGTGACATGGTGCGTAAACATGTATCTCCTTGTCGTTGTGGTAGACATACTTATCGCTTAGGACCTGTAGAAGGACGCAAGAGACATATGATAAAATATAAAGGGACGACATTATATCCACCTGCAATAGTAGATTTGTTGAATTCTTTTCCTCAGATTAAGTTACATCTTATAGAAGTTTCTACAAATGATATCGGAACAGATGAGATAGTAATTCGCATTGTGACTGAAGATACGAGTCAAGAATTCTCTAAGAATATCAAAGATACCTTTAGAGCTAAACTACGTGTAGCACCTAAAGTAGTCTTTGAAGCATTTGATACACTGCAACCTATCGTGTTTAATCCAATGAGTCGTAAACCTATTACATTTATTGATAAACGCGTTTGATCTATTTAGAAATAGATAGAGTAGTAAAATATTATACTAAATATCAGTAGATAAATGGCCTTAGTATTTATCTTTGTAAAAAATTTTAAACAAAATGGCTAAGCAAGTTCGCGTGCGTTTTGCACCAAGTCCAACTGGACCATTACACATTGGTGGCGTAAGAACCGCATTATTCAATTATTTATTCGCTAAAAAGCACAACGGAGTATTCTATATCAGAATAGAGGATACTGACCAAAATCGTTTTGTACCAGGAGCTGAGGCTTATATATTAGAAGCTTTAGAATGGTTAGGGATTTCACCTGATGAGACTATCGGTAAGAATGAAAAGTTCGGACCTTATAGACAGAGTGAACGCAAGGAATTGTACAAACAATATGCTGATCAACTAATCGAGAGTGGATGGGCATACTACGCTTTTGATACTGCTGAAGAATTAGACGAATTAAGAAAAGTAGCTGAAGCTGAAGGAAAGACATTTATATATAATCATACGAATAGAGAGCAGCTGAGTACTTCTCTTAAATTAAGTAAAGAAGAAGTGGATACTAAGATAGCTAATGGTGAGGCTTATGTTATCCGCTTTAAGACTCCTGTAGGTGAGACTTTACATCTAAAAGATATTATCAGAGGTGATATCAAGTTCGAAACGAGCTTATTAGATGATAAGGTGTTGTATAAAAGTGATGGGATGCCGACATATCACTTAGCTAATATCGTGGATGACCACCTAATGGAGACATCACACGTGATTAGAGGTGAAGAGTGGTTACCTTCTCTTCCACTACACGAGTTGTTATACAAAGCATTCGGATGGGAAGCTCCTGAGTTCGCTCACCTTCCTCTAATCCTTAAGCCAGTAGGTAACGGTAAGTTATCTAAGCGTGATGGAGATAAACTAGGATTCCCTGTGTTCCCATTAGATTGGCAAGATCCTACATCTGGAGAGAAGTCTTCTGGATATAGAGAGAGAGGATTCTACCCTGAGACAGTGGTAAACTTCCTTGCTTTATTAGGATGGAATGACGGTACAGATCAAGAGATTTTCTCTTTAGAAGAGCTAGTAGAGAAGTTCGATTTAACACGTGTACACAAGGCAGGTGCTAAGTTTGACCCAGAGAAGAACAAATGGTTTAACCAACACTATCTGAAACTACAGAGCGATGCTGACTTAGCTAAGGCATACCAAGTAATCTTAAAAGATAACGGTATCGAAGCGACAGATGCTTATGTAGAGAAAGTAGTAGGATTAATCAAAGAGAGAGCAACATTCGTAGCTGATTTCTATGAGCTGAGTGATTTCTTCTTTGTAAAACCAACAGCATACGATGCTAAGGCATTAAAGAATTGGAAAGAAGATACATCTGATATTATGACACAAGTGTCTGAAGTAATAAAAGGTATCGAGACATTCGAAGCGAAGAATATAGAGTCTATCGTGAAGGATTGGATCAATGAGCAAGGCATCGGAATGGGGAAAGTGATGCAACCACTTCGCCTTAGTCTAGTAGGTGCTGTGAAGGGACCAGACTTATTTGACATCATCGAGATGATCAGTAAAGAGGAGACTATAGAGAGAATAGCTATCGCTGTAGAAGCGAATAAATAAGATATAGAAGAGGTATGAACATCGTTCAAACCTCTTTTTTTATTATTACATATTCTGTGATATTTTGGATATAAATGCCTAAATTTAGGTGTGTATTAAAACGTAATGCTATGAAAAAGGTCGGTTATATTATTTTATTTCTATTCACAGGTTTAGTATTTAATGGATGTTCTAGTGATGATAATGGTGGCTCTAGCGCTGAGAGTGAATGGATAAAATTTGTTCAAAAGCACTTGATTGGGGAATGGACACCTCAGCAGATAGAGGTAAAACCCATTATAGGACAGGCAGTATTTAGCTCTCCTTATCCTCATACTCCTAACTGTAACAAAGATCTATTAGTCCTTCAAAAGGACTTTACAGGTAACTTCGATCACTATGTACAGGGCTGTCAGGTGAGCAAAACCAACTTCAAATGGAATCACAGATTAGGCGAATTGAGTTTTACACTAGATAACGGTAGTGAGATACCGATGATCTTATTAAAAAAGTCAGAGAAGGCTCTCGTACTTGCAGTTCCGGCTAAGGCTGTAAAAGAGTATCTTATCCCTTTATTTCCAGACATAGAGTATATAGAGGATAGTCAATTGAACCTGCTTTTTGCTAATATTATACTGACAAAGTAATAAATAATGAATTATTCTTTTAAATAAGGATATAAATATTTATTTTAACAGAATAATTCATAAAAATTGCACTATGACACCAATGTACTTTATAGTCGGAGCGGTAATTATACTATTACTTCTTGGCTTTTTTACGGTGAAGCAGCAGTCAGCTGTGATCATTGAACGATTCGGAAGATTTAATAGTATTAGACATTCTGGATTACAAATTAAGATACCTTTTGTGGATAGAAAGGCAGGAGTGGTAAATCTTCGTATCCAACAATTAGATGTATTAATCGAGACTAAAACGAAAGATAACGTATTCGTTAAACTGAAAGTTTCTATTCAGTTTAAGGTTATCCAAGATAGAGTAGAAGATGCGTTCTACAAGCTAGAATATCCTCATGATCAGATTACTTCGTATGTATTTGACGTAGTACGTGCAGAAGTACCTAAACTGATCTTAGATGATGTGTTCGAGCGAAAAGATAATATCGCTATCGCGGTGAAACGCGAATTAAATGAAGCAATGACAACATACGGATATGATATCATCAATACACTAATCACGGATATCGACCCTGATATCCAGGTAAAAAATGCGATGAATCGTATTAATGCGGCGGATAGAGAGAAAGTAGCTGCAGAATATGAAGCAGAAGCAAGTAGAATCCGTATCGTAGCAAAAGCAAAAGCTGAGGCTGAATCTAAGCGCTTACAAGGACAAGGTATCGCTGATCAACGTAGAGAGATCGCACAAGGGCTAGTAGAGAGTGTGGATGTATTAAATAAAGTAGGTATTAACTCACAAGAAGCTTCTGCGCTAATCGTGGTTACGCAACACTATGATACGTTACAGTCTGTAGGTGCAGATAGCCGTTCTAACTTAATCCTATTACCAAATGCACCATCAGCAGCGAGCGATATGCTTACGAATATGGTAGCTTCATTTGCAGCTAGTAGCAAGATAAAAGAAATGAGTACTGTAGAAGGTGTTCCTAAGCGTTCTGAGGACTTTTCTTCTAAAGAATATAATGATTACTCATCAAGCTATGAAGATGGCTTAGAAGATGAATAAATACAAAAAGGGCTCCATCTACATGGAGCCCTTTCTTATTAAAAAAACTATTTGTTTTTAGTTCTATTCTTAAAGAAGTATTTTAAAGCAGTTGTTATTAAAAACGCTTGAATATTACTCGAACCTTTTACATAAGATGTAACTGAGCCTAATGTATTTCTAACGACTCTATCAGGTGATAATTCTGTTTTTATATTATCTACTGCTCTAAAGACTTTGTGATAGTGTATATCTTTTTTCAGTTTTAGAACTTCTAGATCATATTTGATTTCTTCAAAAGAAGAATAAGACTTTCTCATCGTACCAGTTTTAATCGTTAAATATTATCTCAGATAACTTTCTAAGAAATGGTTTCTCTACTAGAGGTTTTCTAAATAGATAAGCTAATACAGCTATCAGCATATAGAATGCTGCTACTAGTAAAAAACCTAGAGCTGTACTCTCAAGACAAGCTGCTAAAGCATAAGCTGCAAATAAAGATAAGAAAAGTAGAGACATCATAACAAACAGACATACTAGAAGTAAAGTCATAAACTTACTCCCAGCTTTGGCTGTAATTTTAAACCCCCATAAGCGATAGTAATCTAAACTTGTATTGATAAACTCTTCAGAGTTACTCTTAATGTCGTCTAGATTCTCTTTTATATCCTTAAATGCCATTTCTTATATACTACTTGATTACTTCTTAGCGTTTTCAGCTATACTGTTGCCTTTAGACTTTAACTCTGCTAATTTTTTTTCTAAAGCAGCGATTACGTCATCTTTTTTGTCTTCTGTATGAGCTAAAAATTCATCAAATCCAGCTTCGAAATCTTGTTTCTTTTTTGCTACAGTTTGACGTACTTGTTTTTTTAATTCATCAATTTTATCACTTAAATCATCTTTTGACTCATTAAATGTTTTTTTGATTTTTTTACGTGTTTTTTTTCCTTCGTCAGGTGCAAATAATATTCCTAAACCTGCTCCTACTACTACTCCAGCTAATACTGCGATAGCTGTATTTCCTAAACGATTTGACATAGCTTTTAATTTTTAAAATGATTAATACTCTAAGATATAAAAAAAGCAGTGTTTTAACCGTTAATTTTTAGTTAAAACACTGCTTTTGTGTAATTTTTATAGAAGTATTACTTTTGTTCTACTTTTGCCCAAGTATCTCTTAAACCTACGGTTTTATTGAATACTAGCGCTTCTGGAGTACTGTTTTTATCTACACAGAAATAGCCTAAACGTTGGAATTGGAATTTATCTCCTTCTACCGCTGTACTTAGACTTGGTTCTAGATATCCTTTCACTACCTCTAATGAGTTAGGATTGATAAAATCTAAGAAGTCTACCTCCTTATTACCATCAGGGTTTTCATCTACGAATAGACGGTCATAGATACGCACTTCTGCTTCTACTGCATGAGGTACAGATACCCAGTGTATAGTTCCTTTTACTTTTCGCTTGCTCGCTTCAGATCCACTACCACTTCTACTGTCAGCATCATAAGTAGCGTGTATCTCAGTAATGTTGCCATTCTCATCTTTTACTACGCTTTCACCTTTGATGATATAAGCATTTTTAAGGCGTACTTCTTTTCCTAAAGTCAATCTAAAGAATTTGCTATTCGCTTCTTCTTTGAAGTCTTCTCTTTCGATATAAAGCTCTTTAGAGAAAGGTACTTTGCGGAAAGTCATTACTTCTTCTTCAGGGTTATTCTCTGCATCTAGCCACTCTTCTTGTCCTTCTGGATAGTTAGTGATTACTAGTTTTACAGGATCTAATACTGCCATCACACGAGGAGCTATCTTATTAAGGTCTTCTCTAATGCAGAATTCTAATAGAGATACATCGATAAGGTTATCACGCTTAGCGATACCTATCGTATCAGCGTAGTTTCTAATAGAAGCTGCTGTGTATCCTCTTCTTCTCAGTCCTGATATCGTAGACATACGTGGGTCATCCCATCCTGTCACGTGTCCTTCGCTTACTAGACGAGCTAGCTTACGCTTACTTACTACTGTATGTGATAAGTTTCTTCTAGCGAATTCGCGTTGTTTAGGTCTGATATTATTCTCATCTACCACTTGATCTAAGAACCAATCATATAACTCTCTATGAGGTAAGAACTCTAATGTACAGAATGAATGTGAGATGCTCTCTAAGTAGTCACTCTCTCCATGAGCCCAGTCATACATAGGATATATACACCAGTCATTATTCGTTCTGTGGTGTGCTTTTTTCATGATTCTATACATGATAGGATCACGCATAAGCATATTCGTATGTGCCATGTCTATCTTAGCACGTAAAATATGAGTTCCTTCTTCAAATTCGCCATTCTTCATTCTCTCGAATAAATCAAGGTTCTCTTCTACAGATCTATTTCTATATGGACTATCTACACCTACTGTAGATGGAGTACCTTTTTGCTGAGCCATTTCTTCTGAAGTTTGGCTATCAACATAAGCTTTACCGTCCTTAATCATTTGGACAGCCCAGTCGTATAGCTGTTGGAAATAGTCAGATGCATAAACTTCATTTGCCCATTTGTACCCTAGCCACTCTACGTCTTGCTTGATTGCGTCAACAAACTCCTGTTCTTCTTTAGAAGGATTGGTATCATCAAAGCGCAAGTTCACAGGCGCATTGTATTTAAGACCTAATCCAAAGTTTAAACAAATAGAACTCGCGTGACCTAAATGCAAATAACCATTAGGCTCAGGCGGAAAACGGAAATGAAGTTTTTCTGTTGGCAAACCATTCTTGATATCTTCTTCAATGATTTGCTCAATAAAGTTTAATGATTTCTCTTTTGTTGACATGGAAATAATTATTATAACTACAAAGGTATCAAAAAACTAATCAAAAGCTGATAGTCTTTTAGCATATTATGAATTATAGGAGGCAAATAATTTGTACTTTTAGCCATTATTAAACAAACAAATGTGTTATGGGAATAATTAGATTAAACAATATTAGAACGTTTTCTTTTCATGGATGTATGGATGAAGAGGCAAAAATAGGTTCGGATTACCGAGTAGATTTAATTGCGAAAGGAGATTTTACGATGGCTGCTTCTACAGATGATTTGAAACATTCTATAGACTATGTTCACTTAAATACAATCGTGAAGGAAGAGATGGCTATTCGATCTAAGTTATTAGAGCATGTAGCACAACGAATCATCGATAGAGTAATCCTAGAAATAAGAATGGTAGAAGAAATAACAGTATTAGTTTCTAAAATAAACCCTCCTGTAGGTGGTGATGTAGAATATGTAACGGTTGAAATGCAAGGAGTTAGATAATATCGTCTTGAATTGTTGTAAAAAAGTACATTAATTGGTTTTGAAATATCAAAATATTTAGTAAGTTTGCAATCCAATTCAAGGACAAGGCTTCGTGTCCGAGTGGCTAGGAAGCGGTCTGCAAAACCGTCTACAGCGGTTCGAATCCGCTCGAAGCCTCAACTAAAGGATAGTGATTTCACTATCCTTTTTTTATGCATTATAGTTAACGTTATATCTTATTATAAAAACAAAGGGATTAGTAATTCACTAAGCCCTTTGCTTTATCTCTTACTCTCTAGATTAGGGAGAGGGAGATTAATATGATTATCTGCAGATTTTGGAAGTATTCCTTTAATCATAATGACTAGCCCGAATACCATAATAACGATACTGCTTATTTTTTTTATCTTTAAGATATTGGTTGCTGTGAGCTTTTCGCGTAGTTTCTTTGCTAAGAATATTTTGAAAAGATCTGTAACGAAGTACGCTAGAATAGTGAACCCAAAGAAGGTAAACATCTTATTAGGATTCATATCCATCTGCGGGCCTAATGTTATAATAATCCCTAACCAAAAACCGAGTACTCCTACATTGATAAAATTAAGTAGGAACCCTTTTGCAAATAAGTTTAAGTATTCTCGTCTTAGATTAGGTGGGGCTATTTGTAAGGTTTGTACTTGTACCTTTTTTAGTTTGATAAAAGAGATAATCCCATAAGTAAGCATAATCATTCCCCCAAAGAGGAATAGTGCAGGGTCATCCTTTATCGCATTGATTAATTTAAAGCTACTAAAGAACGCTATAGCGAAGAATACCGCATCAGCTAATATAACACCTATATCGAAGGCTATAGCTGCCTTAAACCCTCTTGTAATACTTGTCTCAATAAGAATAAAAAAAACAGGTCCGATCATAAAACTCAGAAAGAATCCAAGAGTGACACCTGTTAATAAATCATCAAACATCTTATATAATTAAAAAATGCCAATTCTAGAATTGGCATTTATTCATAATCTTTTGCAAGATACATTTTTTTGTATAAAAACGTATTATTACTAATCTACTTTTTTAATTACTCCACCTAGAACATTCTTTTCACTAATTGTTTTAGGGGTTCCATGAACTCTGATTTCTCCACCTGCTCTCACCTTTGCTTCTACGAGTTCAGTAGCTCTTACTTCTGCAATACCACCAGCATTTACAGTAACGATAGTTTGATTTGTTTCTAAGTCTTGACTCTTTACTTTAGCACCAGAACTATTCAGTACATCTTGTACATTTGCTTTTCCTTTTAGTGTAATAACTGAACCCGCACTTGACTTAACAATTGCTTTGTCTACATCTATATTTAGATTAATCATTCCACCAGTCTTCGCATTTATAATTAGTGTAGTTGCCTTGATAGGAGTTTCTCCTTTTATGCTAGCCCCTTCGCCTGCTACTACTTCAGATAGCTTGTTGTAGTATAGTTTTACTTTGATATCATCTCCTTGAAAACTATTAATGAAGTTCATCTTTATTTTTAGAACTCCGTTCTTGTTTACTACGTTTACATAGTCTTCTTTATCTCCTTCAATTTCTATTTTACCTTCTTCTCCAGGAACTAAAGTTACTGCAATTTGATCAAAAACATTAACTTTTGAAAAGTCTCCTATTGATTTCGTTTTTTGTGCAAAAGAAATTGTACTTGCCATTACGGCAATGAATAAAACGATTTTTTTCATCTTAGTTTACCTTTTTAATATAGTTGAAATCTAATTGTTTTTTTACAAGATCTGCATTCTTAACAGTAACGATAACTTCATCACCTAGTTGAAGCATCTTTTTCGTTGCTTGTCCTACTAATGCATATTGTTTCTCTTCGAATACGTAATAGTCTTCTTTTATTTCTCTAATACGCACCATACCTTCACACTTGTTATCTACTATCTCTACATAGATACCCCATTCTGTAACACCTGAGATAACACCCAAGAACTCTGTACCTTGTTGATCTTGCATGTATTTCACTTGCATATATTTGATACTATCTCTTTCTGCGTTGGCAGCTAGATTCTCTCTAGAAGAACAGTGTGAACATTTTACTTCATATAACTCCGGATTTACATTATCACCATGGTCTAGATAGTGTTGTAATAATCTATGAGCCATTACGTCAGGATAACGACGAATAGGTGAAGTAAAGTGAGAATAGTAATCAAACGCTAATCCATAGTGCCCGATATTGTTCGTAGAATAACTCGCTTTACTCATACATCTAATCGCTAGAGTATCTACTAAGTTTTGTTCTTTTTTACCTTCTACATCTTTTAGAAGTTTGTTGATAGACTTAGAGATACTAGACTTAGACTTGAAGTTAATATTATGTCCAAAGCGTGCAATCACAGTCTGTAGACCAAATAACTTCTCTTGATCTGGTTCGTCGTGTATACGGTATACGAATGTTTTCTTTTGTTTACCAATAAACTCAGATACTTTTCTATTCGCTAATAACATGAATTCCTCAATCAAATGATTAGCTTCTTTTGATTGTTTGAAGAATACACCTACTGGCTCAGCTGCTTCGTTTAGGTTAAACTTAACCTCTACTTTATCAAAAGAAATAGCACCATCTGACATACGGTTCTTACGCATGATCATTGCTAATTCATTTAGCTTTAATACTGCATCAGCTACTTCTTCACTTACTTCTTGATCTTCTCCTGTAAGCGAGATATCAGCAGGAATAACTCTGTCTTTAGAGTCAATGATATACTGAGCTTCTTCGTAAGCCATACGTTGGTCAGAATGCGTTACAGTACGACCAAACCATTTGTTTCTGATTTCTGCTTTATCGTCTAATTCAAATACGGCAGAGAAAGTATATTTATCTTCATTAGGTCTTAACGAACAAGCAAAGTTAGATAACACCTCAGGTAGCATAGGTACAGTTCTATCTACTAGATATACAGAAGTAGCTCTGTTATAAGCCTCTTCATCTAGGATAGTTCCTTCTTTTACATAGTGAGATACGTCAGCAATGTGAATACCTATTTCGTAGAATCCATTTTCTAACTGACGGAATGATAAGGCATCATCGAAGTCTTTTGCATCTTTAGGGTCAATCGTGAACGTAAGAATATCACGCATATCTCTACGCTTCGCTATTTCCTCTTCAGTGATAGAAGTATCTAAGTGATTAGCATATTCATCTACTTCTTTAGGGAATTCAGCTGTTAATCCATATTCAGCTAAAATAGCGTGTATTTCAGTATTGTGCTCTCCTTGTTTACCAAGTACTTTCATCACTTTACCGAATGGGCTATCTGCTTTCTCTGGCCAATCTTCTATTTCTACTACGACTACATCTCCATCGCGTGCCTCTCCTACTTTTTCTTTAGGAACGAATATATCTGTGTACATCTTAGCATCTGCAGTAGATACGAAAGCAAAGTTTTTTTGAATCTCGATAACTCCCACAAATTGTTTTTTGTGTCTTTCTAAGATTTCTACTACTTCTCCTTCAGGTTTTTTACCTTTTCGTTTGTTGTAGATATATGCTTTAACGAAGTCACCATCTAAAGCCTTGTTTAGGTTATTTGTTGGGATAAATACATCATCCTCTACTCCTTCTACTACTAGATAAGCAGTCTTACGAGAAGTCATATCGATATAACCTTCAACATAGTTTGCTTTAGGAATGAATCTGTATTTACCAGTTTCAATCTCTTCTATTTTTCCTTTCGAGATAAGGTGTTTAAGCTCTTTGATAATCTCATTTCTACCTTGAGTATCGTTTATTTCTAATTGGGCAGCGATCTGTTTATAGTTATACGTTTTAGTCGTATTCTTTGATAAGAATTTTAATATTTTTGGAGCAAAGTCAAATGATTTACTCTTTTTATGTTTAATTTTTTTTGCCATTTTCTAATTCATTATGTTTACCTAAAATAGGGTTGGTAATTATCCTTAAATGTACGAATTACTAACTGTTTTATCCTATTTTTAGTAATATTTTAATTTGATTGTTTTAATCAGCGATAGTATTTCTTCTTTTGTAGCTAAGTTTTTGAAGAAATAGGTCGAGAAATAACTCTTTTAGAGAAAGGAAGGTAGAGTTATTTAATACTTATATTTTATCGTTGATCAGTACACTGTACTTTCATTTCATGAAGTACGTTTGATCCTGCAAATTTATAATGTTCTAGTTTATTTTCCAAAAACTCCCTAAAAAGAGAGATAAAATAATACAAAAAGCAAGAATAAGGTACTTCAGTATCCTATTCTTGCTTTACAATTTATTCCTTTAACGTAGTGTAAAAGTGGATTAGTCAAAGTTTAACCCATGTGAGAACTTCCCATTTTCGTAATAGTCTATTTTGATTACTTTTCTATTTTTATAGTAACTTCTTTGATCAAGTTTTCCTCTAGTTGTAAACTTATCTTCTTGTGTAATAATACCTTCTACATAGGTTGTTGTATATTTTATTTTACCGTTGTCATAAAAGCGGTGGTGTAATTCTTTCTTATCGTTTCTGAATAATGTCTCATATTCTATCTTTCCATCATCATCATAGAACTTACTTATCCCCTCTTTTAATCCTTCTTGATAGGCATATATTCCCTTTGTTTTACCATTCTCATAATAGGTTCTGTATTCTCCTTCTAGCTTACCTAGTACATATTTGCCTTCAGAAAAAAGCACTCCATTGCGATAGTAAGTTTTTCTAATCCCAGTACGCATGCCTCCTTTATAAGTGACATCCTCTACTTTTATATCATAATCATTGTATTGTTGTATTCTGCCATCTAGTGGTTTACCATCTAGTTGATACAATACAGCTTCTTCTTGTCCATATACAGTTGTTATTGAGCAAGTAAGCAAAGTACATAAAATTGAAAATAGAGCTTTATTATTCATCTTCATCAGGATTAAAGGTTTGCATTGCTTTTATAACTAGTGGTTCATATACCTTCTTATAGATGATATCAGATTGATCTATTAGCTTACCTTTCCCATTGTGTAGAGTAGGTCTATCTACTTCATATCCGTTTTGGAATGTTCTTCTAATGTATAGATCAGCAGCAACATATTGTTTGTACTCCCCATCTAGCAGACCGTTGATATAGTTCATTTCTTTGACAGGATTACCTTTAGTATCTGTCACTTTTCTTAAACCACTCCTCTTACCATTTAGATAATAATTGTCTTCTAGTAACGTTCCTGCTGGAGCGTATATCTTCTCAGGTCCATCTTTTTTATCATTCTTATAAAGTGTTTTAATCTTTACTTTGCCATTAGGGTGATAATAGAAGAATTCTCCATCGAGCTTATTCTGGATATAGGTAGATTTCTGAAGAAGTTTACCATCTAAGTAATCTTTAGAGATACCATTAAGTACTCCGTTTTTATAATTGTACTCATCTTCTAGCATTCCATTTTCTGAGTAAGACTGAGCTAAACCTTCTCTATCTCCATTAACGTAGGTTGCAGAATAGGTTAGTTTTCCATTAGTATAGTATTCTTTAAAAGTTCCGTTTAGCTTATTGTCTTTGTAGGTACATTCTTTTTTTAGCTTTCCATTATCGTAGTAACTTTTATTAATACCTTCTTTTTTACCATTTACTAAGGTTGCTTCTTCCGCTAATTGGTTGTTGGCATAAAAGCATTTTAGTTTCCCATTTAAGGGCTTATTTGTATCCGCATATTTGTAAGTACCATCGTCTATTTGTGCATATATACTTATAGAACAGAAGACTGTGCATAGTATTGCTATTAATTTAAGAGGTCTCATATTCAGCTGTTTTAATTATACATATAGGTGTACTATAAAGTTACTGATTTATAGTCTATTAGTCGTTTTAGCGATGCCTCTATTTATGGTAGTAATTACTTGTTTGTTTGACTAAAAGAAGGGAGTTAGAGAATAGGATAATTTTTTGAGGATAATGATGCCTTTTATCTAGTATAGCTAAGATTCTTTATAGCAATTAATTATATAAACCGAATTGTATTTAAAATTTCGTACTTTAGAAAAACCAACAAAAAACTATATTTATGAATACTATTTCTTATGTGCATGGTGCATCTGATACACCATTGTTAGGAGAAACCATAGGACAGAATCTAAAAAAGATAACAGATCAATACCCCAAAAATGAGGCATTAGTCAGCGTTCATCAAGGATTCAGAGCAACGTATCAAGAGTTCTATCACTTGACGACTCAAGTTGCAAAATCATTATTAGCTCACAATATACAGAAAGGAGATCGTGTAGGGATATGGGCACCCAATTGTTATGAGTGGGTGCTTATGCAGTATGCTACGGCTCGTATAGGCGTGATATTAGTTAATATTAACCCTGCTTATCGAGCACATGAGATCGAGTTTGCGGTTAATCAATCTGAAATATCCCTTATTGTATCTGCTCCAAGTTTTAAAAGTAGTGATTACCGAAAGATTATCTCCTTGATTTTTGAAGATTGTCCTTCGTTAAAAGAAGTTGTTTTCTTAGGAGAAGAATGGGATACTTTCTTATCAGATAGCGATCAGATAACAGATGGAGAACTAGCCATCATAGAAGACTCTGTACAGTTCGGAGAAGCTGTTAATATACAATATACTTCAGGGACTACAGGTTTCCCTAAGGGAGTAACCCTTACACATCACAATATCCTAAACAACGGTTATTTTATTGGTAAGCGTTTAAAGTACACTACTACAGATAGAGTCTGTATTCCTGTGCCTTTTTATCACTGTTTCGGTATGGTTATAGGCAATCTGTGTTGTACTTCTCATGGAGCTACGATCGTGATTCCAAATGACGGATTTGACCCTGCTAAGACCCTTCAGGTAGTACAAGACGAGAAATGTACTTCCTTA
Source organism: Myroides sp. C4067 (assembly GCF_038039665.1). NCBI lineage: Bacteria > Pseudomonadati > Bacteroidota > Flavobacteriia > Flavobacteriales > Flavobacteriaceae > Myroides > Myroides sp. C4067. Next base: position 80,300 of record NZ_JBBPHJ010000008.1, on the reverse strand, counting down.
TATGGAGTGCCTACTATGTTTATTGCAGAACTACAGTTGCCTAACTTTAAAGAGTATGACCTTACCTCTTTGAGAACGGGAGTGATGGCTGGCTCATTGTGTCCTGAGCAAGTGATGCGTCGCGTGAAGACAGAGATGAATATGGAGGAAGTGAGTATCTGTTATGGTATGACAGAGACTTCACCTGTATCTACCCAAACACATATCGGTATTGATATTGTCAAACAGACCACGACAGTAGGAACTGTACAAGACCACCTAGAAATCAAAATTATAGATCCAGAAACAGGTAGAATAGTTCCTAGAGGAGAAGCAGGCGAACTGTGTACACGTGGGTATTCAGTGATGTTGAAATATTGGAATAACCGCACATTGACCTCTGAGGTATTAGATGAGAATAGATGGATGCATACAGGAGACTTGGCTACTATGGATGATCAAGGGTATATTTCGATTACAGGACGTATTAAAGACCTTATTATTCGTGGAGGGGAGAATATATCTCCGAAGTGGATAGAAGACTTCTTATACACTCATCCCTCTATTGCAGATGTGCAGGTTATCGGGGTTCCAGATGAGAAATATGGAGAAGAGATTATGGCTTGGGTAATCTTAAAACCTGGAATAACCTTGACAGGTGAAGAATTAAAAGGCTTCTGTACCGAGAAGATAGCCCACTTCAGAATACCGAAGTATTGGAAGTTCGTATCGGAATTCCCAATGACCATATCAGGTAAGGTAAGAAAAGTAGAGATGAGACAAATAGCAGTGGAAGAATTAGGGCTGTAGAAAAGATTTATTCTTAACTTTGTACAAAATTATTCAACACAACACACAATGAAAATAGCAATCGGAAATGATCACGCGGGACCTGAATACAAAAAGGCTATCGTTAAGTATCTAGAAGAAAAAGGATTTACAGTAACTAACTATGGGACAGATGATTTTTCGTCTGTTGACTATCCAGATTTTGGACATAAAGTAGCTACAGATGTAGAAGAAGGTAAAGTTGATTTTGGTATCGTAATCTGTGGAAGCGGAAACGGTATAGCTATGACTGCTAATAAACATCAAGGTGTGCGTTGTGCCCTTTGTTGGACAAAAGAGATTGCTGAGTTAGCAAGACTGCACAATGATGCTAATGTGATCAGTATACCTGCTCGTTATACTTCTATAGAGCAAGCTGTAGCGATGGTAGAGACTTTCTTAAACACAGCTTTCGAAGGTGGAAGACACCAGAATAGAGTGAACAAGATTACTTGTGCCTAAACAAGTAAATACTATAATGTAAAAAGAACAAAAGCACGTAGTCTCTAGATTACGTGCTTTTTTATTTTATAACAGTCTTGTTTTTTATTATCAGTAGTAAGTTATTGAATAACTATTCTTGTGCTTTTTTTTCTGCTCTATTTCTTTCTAACATTTCATTAAAACGTTGCCATTCTCCAGAAGCTTTTAGTTCATTGATTAAAGCAATTGTACCTTCTAGCTTCCCTGTATTATCAATAATAACCTCTTCTCTATCAGAGTATGTAACTTTATGTAAGATAGGTTCTTCGTTTTTATTAAAATCAATTTCTTTTTTCATAATGCATTACTTTATACTGTTCATATTAGGTGTGATTAGAAAGCCTTGATATTCTTTATTCTTAGCAAAGAATATTAACTTTCCTTCTATATCAAATCCATAGATATTAAAATATTTAGACAGTTCCTCATAGTTATTTGATATAGCTATTCTGTATAATCGTGTTCGTGAAGGGGTACTACCTCTAAAGACTATTTTATAAACTTCTTTGTCTTGCGTGAATAGTAAAATTGCTTGAAATAGTGTAGCTAATATCTTAACCATATCACCATTATTACTAACGACTTTGTCATCTATAGCATTACTATTTACTAGGTCTTTGTTCTTATCTCCAAAACTTAGATTATATAATTCGTCTTCTATATCTAATAGTGTAAAGTTAATTATTTTTTCGATTACTTGAGTATCAGAGATACTTGTAAATTCATAACTGTAATTCCTGTTAAAAGCTGTAAGTGAATAAGATGGATACTGCATATCTAACCTATTAGCGTGTTAGAAATGACAAGTTAGGGATTATCTATAAGACGAAATAACAGTATTCAAAGACTGTGTATATCCAGAGAAGATAGATAGTAGATTAGTTAGTGATCAGAAGTATTATTAGGCGAAATAGTGAGAACTAAAAGTCCTTAGTTATTGTTGAAGGAATATTAAGATTCCTTTTGTGCCTTTTCGTATTCTTCTTTTCGTATTCTTTCTCTTTCTTCGAAAATGTCTAATTCCCCTGAAGCTCTTAGCTGTGCAAATAGATTATTTGCATATTCTATTTTACCTGATTCGTCAATGACTCTTAGGTTGTTATTAATAGTAATAATTTTAGGTTTAGTATCAGTCTTTACTTCGTTTGAATCAATCTTTTTTTTCATAATGCCTTATTTTATACTGTTTGTATTTGGTGTGATTAAGAAACCTTGATAGTTTGTATTCTTTGCAAAGAACACTACTTTTCCTTCCATATCAAATCCGTATATACTGAAATGTTTAGATAGTTCAGCATAGTTATTAGATACAGCCATTCTGTATAATCGTGTGCGTGAAGGAGTACTACCAGTAAAGTATATTTTATAAAAATCTTTGCCTTCCGTAAATTTGAGTACAGCTCTAAATATAGTAGCCAATACTTTATTCATATCACCATTATTACTGACAATTCTATCGTTTATACGCAATAAATCACCATCGTAATTGGTTCTATCTCCAAAGCTTAAGTTATAAACTTTATACTCACCTTCGACAGGTGTAAAGATAATTAATTTTTTGATTGCTTGGTTTTTGCCTATGCTTGTAAACTCATAGATTGAGTTTTCTCTATCTGTTGTAAATGAATAAGATGGATACTGCATGTCTAACCTATTAGCATGTTAGAAATGACAAGTTAGGGATTATCTATAAGACGAAATAACAGTATTCAAACACCTTTTTTGATTACTCTATCTCGAAGATAGCTTGTATCTCTACCGCAGAGTTGACAGGTACAGAAGTAGCACCTAGAGTACCTCTAGCATGTTTACCTTTTTCTCCAAATATTGCTACAGATAGATCTGATGCCACATTCATTAGATTAGCGTGTTGAGAGTAGTCAGGAGTCGTGTTGAATATACCTGTTAGTTGTACGGTTTTCTTTACTCTGTTGAGGTCACCATCAACAGCTAGTTTAAGCACTGCGATTACATTCAACATTGTCTGTTCAGTCGCTTGCTTTGCTTGTTCTTCTGTAACATCTACCCCTACCTTACCAGGATATAATATTTTACCATCCTTTAAGGCTACCTGATTGATGAATACTAGATTTCCACTGCGTGAGTAAGGCGTGTAGTTCCCCACAGGATTTGGTGCTACAGGTAGTATGATGTTTTTTTGTTTAAGCGTAGTTTCTACATCAGTGACTACTTGTTTAGGTGTACTTTCCTCTTTCTTCTGAAAAGTTCCTTTTAAGGCTTTGGCAACTTTGGCGAAGTTTTGACCTTGCGTATAAGCGATCAGCAGTTCACTTTCGCTAGGACGTTGCACCGTTTTGTTTGAAGCAAGACTACTTGTACCTAGTACACTATTGCCTTGAGGGATGCTATTATCTAGCTTCTCCGTAGCTCTGATGCCATTCGATACGAGTATCATCCCATGTACTGCTAGACTGTTCCAGAACGACTGTAAGGCTAGCTCCTTCCCTGCTCCACTACCAGCAGACATAAATACCGCCGTAGGCATTCCCTCTAGAGCATGAGTAGTCCATAGATCTACTGTCTTCGCAAGAAAGGCACTCGTCGGAGTACTGATATTGCCAAAATATACAGGAGACCCCCATACGATGCCATCATAAGTCGGTAGCTCCTCAGGAGTAGCTATCTGTAGATCATGTAACAGTGCGTTTTTTGTAGGTTGTACTAGTTTTATAGTCGCCTCTGTGTGAGGATTGTTTTCTATTCCTTTAGCGATTTCTTGCGCCATTTTATACGTACCTCCCGTATCAGAATGGATAAGTACTAATATTTTGGTTAAGGTATCTTTTGCCATAATCTGTGATGTTGTGAAGAGTAGTGCACAAGTGATTAGTGCAGTATATAATGTTTTCATATTATTTATTTTAAGTATAATCACAAAGGTATGCTTGCAGTTTATATTATATTTGTCAAAAAATATATGCAAAACGCCAATATCAAATGTGGATTGACCGAGAAACTCTTAGGAGTATATGATGATACTAATGAGGTACAGGCGTATGTATGGTATGAGGACAACTTTGTTCACGATGAGTATCAGCACGCTCATCAGCGATATCAGCTCACTTATGTAGAACAGGGCTATCAGTACCTTCATGTAGATAACTGTATCTATCTAGTCCCTCAGTATCACGTAGCATGGATACCTTCAGGACAGCAACACGCAACTACCTCTACAGCGAAGGATATCAACCTAAAAGTACTGTTGTATAAAGATGTGCCAGCTGACTCATTCTATAATCAAGTACATATCTTCCCTGCTCCTACTGTGCTGAGGGAGATGCTACAGTATGCGACGAAGTGGAATAGAGTAATCCAACTAGAGCTAGAGAAAGAACAGTTCTTACAAGCTATTCTCATTAGTTTAAAATCGTTCTGTGAAGAGAATCAATCGCTTCAATTACCTATCCCTACTGATCATAGGTTAATACCTGTATGTGCTTATATCAACGATCATTTTACCTCAACGCTCGACTTAGATGAACTAGCCAGTATCTCTACCATGTCTGTGCGCAATCTACAGCGCCTATTCAAACTAGAGACGGGTATCACTCTACAGAAGTACCTTCAGATTATCCGTATCTTGAAGAGTATAGAGCTAGTAGATACAGGAGAATTTACCTTGAGTGAAATCGCTTTTAAAGTAGGTTATAAGAGCTTAGTTGCTTTTAGGAACTCCTACTTCGACATTATGAAAGTGTATCCTAAAATTAAAAAATAAGCGTATACACCCCTGACAAAAGGTTGTAACTACCCTATTCTACTTTTGCTCCACAATCTTAACAATAGAAAGTATGATACGCTTAAGTAATGCTCCAGTGTGTGCGATGGAGTTCACCAGTTTTAGAAAGAAAACCACAGTAAGTGACGACGAATTATTATTTGCAGTAGCTCGATTTGAGCGACAGCTGACCCAAGTAGAAGGGCTAGTATATCATTGCTTAGTGCGCAACTATGATAACGAGTATGCTAATGTGCTGTTTGCTAATTCTATGGAGGTGATTAAGACATTAGAAGCAGTGATAGGAAACACAAAAGAAACCCAAGATTTCTTCAGTATGGTAAATATGAGTACAGTGCAGGTGGAGTATCACGAGATAAGCAAGTCTAACTTCACAGTGCCTTCCTACTTTGGTTGTATAGAGAATGGTAAGTTTTCTCTTAAAGATACTGCCCAAGCCTCTACTCTATTATCTGCTTCGGATGCTGTAGAAGAATCTTATCTCAATGCTTTTGACAATACGAAAGGACACTTTATCTCTGTGCGTAACGAGAATGAGTATTCAGAAATAGTTTTGGGTCATACCTTAGGCAATACGAAGGAGATTTGCTATGGTTATTTTGGGAACGAGGCTTGTCTTTCTCTTCTAGGTTTAATAGACGAGAGCAGTATGCATTTAGGTTTTTGGTATGTAGTGGGATAAGTGAACTTTAACTACTTTATTATTTGAATTTTAACTGACATTGAGTTATTTAGCTGTCGCTGACTAAATGAGGTTGTCACTGTCAATATCAGTTCAATAGCAACTAAAATGAACGGATGTGTTCAGTAATTGTACAGGTACAGATTGTCTTAAATTAGGGGTTACCTCTCTTTTTTGTGCTATTATTATTTGGGTGGTCGGCTTTTGGTCGGCTAGTGATGGGCATTTGATCGGCTTAAAACATCGCAAAATAGCCTATCACTACCCTATCACCTACTAATCATATACCGATAAGGTGGAATAGTCTTTGTGCAACTTTAGAATACCAACCTATAAAATTAAAAGTTATGGCAAAGATGTCACCAAAAGGAAAAATTACAGGAGTAAGTGGGCCTGTGTATTTTCGGTCTTTAAACAATGTACAGATCGTGCAAAGCAGGCCTAATCGCTCAAAGCAAGATAAGGGCAAGAACCCTTCAGCTAGGCTGTTTAAGCACACAGCACAGAGCCTGAAACATATACGTAAGCATGTCGAATATTTCTTAGGGATGAGGTATGAGTCTACTGCTCATCTGCGATTAATGGGGCTAGTGATGACGGCCTTGCGCAAGAATACTGTACTGCCGATAGCAGAGACTACACTGTACAATACTTCTATTGCTGAGGTAGTCGGATTTGAATGGAATACAACCAAACTATTTACAGATACCTTCTTGGTAGATATAGCTGTAGATGTGTTGGAAAATAAGGAGATAACTGTATCAGTGGCGCCATTTATCCCGATAGAACAGGTAGACTTCCCTCCTATGTGTACACATGCTAGTTTGCGCATAGAAGGTTTCTTCATGACGGATACAGATGAGATGCTCGGTAAGCAAACCAGCACATTATCTATTGATTTCAAAAAGAGTGATGAGGTGATCAGTCCTCACCCGCTATCTGTCCTGATACCTCATCGAGATTGTCTAAAGATGGTGGTGGCAGAGATACAGTTCTTCTATCCAATTAATAACAATCCTGATCAGTTGACACTGTACAATTCTAAGGTGTATAATCCTAGTGTGGTGGTGTATGTGGGGAGGTAATTATTGAATAAAAATTTACTGTATATTTATAGTAATTGTTTTGATAATAAATGGTTTATTAGAATAGTAGCTAAAAATAAAAGAGTAAGTCATGAATAGACTAATAGTTATGCTGATACTAGTTTTCGGCTTGAATGCTTGTGGACAACAGCCAAATAAGGTTCAAGATAAATTGAATCCAAGCTTTGTAGAGAAGACAAAAGAGCTGTTTAAAGAAGTAAAAGTGTATGATGATGAGTTAGAGTACATTCTTGAGGTTAAAGAATCACACGGTTGTACTTATGAAGTATTAGTGAATGGTTTTCCTGTTTTGAGTCATTATGCATCAGGAGTTTTTACTGGTAATATTCCTATTAATCAAGCTATAGTAAAGAGTGGTGTACAGAAAGTAGAAGTAATAGTCACTCCATCTGTAGATGTAAACTATGTTAGTGAGAAGAGCTTAGATCTAAGTAAGACTAAATTTGATTTTAATATTGTCTGTCAAAATAAAAACAGAGAATCTACTACTGTTCATACCTATTCTTTACCAAAGCATGAGAGCTCTTTAATGGTATTTGAAGACAGTTTTGTTTTTGATGCTCCTTATGTTTATTACGAACACGATGTACAACATTGGATGAATAGTGTTGATCTTCAGCCAGAGGACAGGGGTAAGTTATTAAAGGAGGTAGAAATCTTTTACAACGAGATTATAGAACTTCTTAGTAAAGGGGAAGCGGAACATTTGGCGCGTATTGCCTATCAAAGCCAACGGGATTATCATCGCTATTCTTATCTAAAAAGTAGTAGTTATGCTAGTTTCTTAATTGATTTTTGGAAAAATAGCTATAAAACCAAAGAGATAGAACCTTTAAAAGATTATGAAATGAGGTTCTATGCCAATGGTCGTATAGTAAGGTTAGTAAGGATAGATAAGGAGAATTATAATAAATCACCCTTGATATTGGTAACTCGTGAAGGTGGTGGAACTAGTTTTTATGAGATTAGTTTACATAGACCTAAAGAAGGAGGTGCTTTAGAAGTGATTAGATGATAAGAAAAATAGAAGGTTTTAAAATATGAAGAAGTTAAATTACTTTGTTTGTGCAAATAGGGGATATTATATTGAGTTAGATTGGAGCTGGGAAGTAAGCCATAGTTTTAAAGATTTTGAATCAGGCTTAATATATGTACATACAGTAGATCAAAATGAAGATAGATGGGTATCTGGTGCAGGTATGATTAGACAACCACAAAAGAGTTATATCCTTGAACCAAAGTATGGTAAAATAATGACATATAAAGAAAGGAAGGCTTTCTTTAATTATGATATGCAAACTATTTATACTGAAGACGGGATGTTTAAATACACAAGACAGCGTAAATATGATGATAAAGTAGATTGTGATTATATAGATGAAACGTTAGTCTTTTTAAAAGGAGGTCATGTGACTACAAGTCAAGGTGTTGCTTTTTATGGAGAAAAAAAGGATACTTTATTAGAAAGTACGATTAAAGAAATAGAGGAACGAATTAGAATTAAACAGGAGTATGCTAATAGACCATCTATAGTTGATTTTAGTAAGGGATATGAGGATAAGTTAGAGGATTATGACATATTATTTGCTTATTATAAGCAGACTAATGTTGTTCTGAATATTTTTGATAAGGGCGTTTATAAGGTTTATGAATTAAATAAATCGAAACAATTTGATTTTAGAGAGTTAGTGAGAGCTGGAACAATAAGTCCTATTATTGAATTTTCAAGTATTAAGAACTTATGGGAATCTTTTGTACAAGATGAAGATTGGTACCTAAAGTATATTCGTTGTTATAATATTAAAACAAGTCCATTTGCTTTAGCGAGTGTTGTGTTGGGGACTATAAATGAACTACATAGGCAACAAAGTTTTACCTTTAAAGAATATGAACAAATAAACAGTTGGATAAATTTAGTTTATAGTGATGAATATAGAGGAGAAGAAATAAAACAGTGGTGCTCTAACTGTCATAGTTTAGTTAAGTTTTATAGTAGGTATCCTAAACATATCTGTAGAGAATGTTCAGATAAAAAGATGTATGATAAGGATGGATTACTTTTAGACATTGTTTATTTAGGATATGATGGAATAGAAGTAAAACATTTAAAGAGTAATAATGTAGTTGAGAAAACAGAGACTACTTTTTATTTTGATGATTGTCATTTAGATGGAAAAATATTTACAGCACAGCCTGCTAGATTTGGAGGTATAGTTTTTCAATTGAGAGAAGACTCAATATGAAGTTGCTTTGGCTTAAAACTGCAGAAGAGTAATATACAAGAGACTTATGACTGCGGTTATAGGTCTTTTTTTATGGATATTATCGTTTAAAGACGATAAAGAATAAGGCTACCTGTATGGCTAGGATGGCATAAAACTTTAGTTTAAAAGAGTCTTTAGAGATTTTATGTCTAAGTTTCTTCATCGCAATCCATGCACCTAGTGTTCCTCCAAAAAAGCAAAGAGACAGGAGGTTCTTCTCAGAAACACGTCTTTTGTTTTTAATCGCTTGTTCTTTGTCAAAGGCAAACATGGAGAAAGCTAAATAGTTTATTATAAGTAGATATAGGAATAAAAACTTCATGAGATTTATTTATTGTGACAAAGGTAGTATTTTAGCTATTCTTAAAATAATAAAATATGACGTTGATAGAGTTTATTCAACAGGCTGTGAGTGCTAGTGCAAAAAGTATAGAGAATACGCTGTCTCTGTTAGGAGAGGGATGTACTATACCGTTTATCGCTAGATATAGAAAAGATAGAACTGGTAATCTAGATGAGGTGATTATCGAAAAAATAGCAAAGTATAGCGAGCTGTACGAAGGGATAGTGAAGAGAAAGGAGTCTATATTAGGTTCTATAGAAGAACAGGGGAAGCTAACAGATGAATTGCGCAATAAGATTACAAATAGCTTTGATCTAATAGAGATAGAGGATTTATACTTGCCCTATAAGAAGACTCGTAAGACGAAGGCTGATACGGCTAGAGAGAATGGTTTAGAACCATTGGCTAAAGTGATTATGGCTCAGAATGCTCATGATATAGAGTCTATCGCTGCTAAATATCTTAATGATAAGGTAGGAAGTGAAGAAGAGGCTATACAGGGGGCATCTGATATCATTGCTGAATGGATTAATGAAAATATGTATGTGAGAAAATCACTGAGAAGAAAGTTCCAACGCAGTGGGGTGATCAGTACTAAGGTAGTAAAGGCAAAAAAAGAAGAAGAGCATGCGCAGAAGTTTGAGCAATATTTTGATTGGGCAGAACCTGTGTATAAGATACCTGCACATCGATTATTAGCTATTCTAAGAGCAGAGAAAGAAGGTTTTATCAAGTTTAATGTAGGTATTGATAAGAGTGAGGCTATTAGCTTCATAGAAGATAATGTAGTTAAAGGTAAGAATGAGTGTGGTAAGATAGTAGAGAAGGCAGTAGCGGATAGTTATAAACGTCTGTTAGAACCTGCATTGTCTAATGAGGCCTTGGTAGAAGCGAAGGAGAAGGCAGATTTAAACTCTATACAGGTATTTGCGGATAACCTTACTCAGTTGTTATTAGGTTCGCCATTAGGAGAGAAACGCATATTAGCTATCGACCCAGGGTTTAAGACTGGGTGTAAGGTGGTTTGTTTAGATGAGCAAGGTGATTTGTTATACAACGAGACTATATTTCCTCATGCTCCTCAGAAGGATACTACTATGGCGATGAAGAAGATTCGCTCTATGGTCAATGCATACAATGTAGAAGCTATCGCTATCGGTAATGGTACAGCCTCTAGAGAGACGGAGTTCTTTATTAAGAAAATAGCTTTTGATAAGCCTGTACAAGTATTCGTAGTGAATGAGGCTGGAGCATCTGTGTACTCTGCGTCTAAGATAGCGAGAGAAGAGTTTCCTACTTATGATGTGACAGTGAGAGGTGCTGTGTCTATCGGGCGTCGTCTGTCTGATCCATTAGCAGAGCTAGTGAAGATAGATCCTAAGTCTATCGGAGTAGGACAGTATCAGCACGATGTAGATCAGTCTATGCTTAAAAAAGAGCTAGATAATGTGGTGATGAAGTGTGTGAACTCAGTAGGAGTTAACCTAAATACTGCTAGTAAATCGTTATTGAGCTATGTGTCTGGGATAGGTGAGAAGATGGCTGAGAATATAGTGCAATACAGAACTGAGAATGGACCATTTGAGAGCAGAACAGAACTTAAGAAAGTACCTCGACTAGGAGATAAAGCCTTCCAACAGGCAGCTGCATTTGTGCGTATTAAGAACGCTAAGAATCCATTAGACGACTCTGCTGTACATCCAGAGGCTTATGGTGTAGTAGAGAAGATCGCTAAAGATATGAAGGTGTCTATAGGGGATATGATCTCTAATAAAGAGCTTATCGCTAAAGTAGATGCTAATAAATATACTACGGGTGAGGTAGGAGCATTAGCGCTTCAAGATATCTTAAAAGAATTAGAGAAGCCTGGTCTAGATCCTAGACGTAGTGCTAAGGTATTTGAGTTTGATCCTAGTGTGAAACAAATTACAGACTTAAAAATAGGTCAAGTATTACCTGGTATTATCAATAATATTACCAACTTTGGTTGTTTCGTTGATGTAGGGATTAAGGAGAGTGGTCTAGTGCATATCTCTCAACTTAAGGCAGGCTTTGTATCAGACGTGAATGAAGTAGTGAAGTTACACCAGCATGTACAAGTGAAGGTGACGGATGTAGATGTTGCTAAAAAGAGAATACAGCTGTCTATGATATTAGATTAAACCTAGATTCCGCATTCGCTTAATACTACGATAAATACTACTTCACATCTCTTTCATTTCTTCTAAAACTATACTATAGTATGCTTTTTTGATAAGTTGAGAGCTGTTTTTGTAGAATTTACTCTATCGCGTATTCTAGGCTGAAAAAATAAATAAAAAAACATTTCTAAATCTTGTTTTTGGCACGATACTTGTTTTTAAATTGGTACTTGAGTTTGAAAACAATAATGTTGTTATTGAAAAAGAAAACAAGCAGGTAAGTAGTGTTTTTATTATGTTTTATAAGTGAAGTGCCTATCTTTTATTGTCAAGATAGGTACTTTTTTTTGAGCTATAGTGATGTATAGAAACAAAAAAAGCGTTATACGGCAAGCCATATAACGCGTAAAATATATAAGTTTAGAACAGAATTATTCTGTCTTAGAGTTATCTTGTGTATTCTCTTTTTTAGTTGTCTGTTGAGCGTTTTCGTCTCTAGTAGCATCTTTAAATTCTTTGATACCAGAACCAAGTCCTCTCATTAATTCAGGGATTTTTTTACCTCCGAATAACAATAGAATGATAGCTACAATAACTATAATTTGCCATGGCCCAACCATTCCTAAAAATATGTGTAATGAGTTCATAATAATCTTTTTGAAACATTAAGTAGCGACAAATATAGTAAGAAAAATGTAAAACGTTTATTCGTAATAGGTTTTATTTAACTTTTAACGTTTATGTAGTAAGGAATTTTCTTTTAAACTGTGAATATTTAGGTAAAGTGATAGAGTCAAATTTTATAATTATTATATTTGTGTAGTAAAATAGGTACAGATGTTAGGAAAGGGACATAAAAGAAAAAAGTGGAAAAATACACTTTTAAGTAAATACCGTATTGTTATCGTTAATGATAAGACGTTCGAAGATGTAAAGTCTTTTAAGCTTAATTTACTTAATGTTTTTGGTGCCAGTACTACATTGGTATTTTTATTTATTCTATCAACTGTTTTGATGTTGGTATTAACTCCGTTAAAGGAATATATACCTGGGTATTCTTCTGCTGAGCTAAAACAAAAGGCAGTTGAATTAGCTCTGAAAGTAGATTCGCTAGAGAATGAGTCTAGACAGAATCAACAGTATCTAAGTGCAATCAAAAGTGCCTTGTTAGGAGAAATACAGGTGACAGAGGCTAGTATAGACTCTTTAAAGTTAACTCAGAAACCATTAAATCAAATCGAGCATAAAGATCCTAGTGAAACAGATATGAAGCTAAGAGAAATGGTTCGACTAGAGGATAAGTATAATCTCTTCGAAGAGAGTAAACCTAAAGTTAGCCAAGTCCTGTTTAGCCCAATTAATGCAGAAATAGTTAGAAAATACGATAGTAGAGCAATGCACTTCGGTGTGGACTTTAGAGCCCCTGCTAATACACCTGTAAAAGCGATTAGTAAAGGCACAGTGTTATTCGTAGACTGGACTATAAAAGATGGTTATACAATCATCTTGCTACACGATGAAGGTTTAATATCTGTATATAAACACTTAACTTCTCTTACTAAAGGAGAATATGAAAGTGTAAGGTCAGGAGAAGTAATCGGTCTTTTTGATGGAAGTAGTGAGGCTACCGCATTAAATGCTTCTACAAAATACTTCCACTTCGAATTATGGAAAGATGCCTATCCATTAGATAGCTCATTATTTATAGATTTAGAATAAGAGAATATGTCAATAAAATCATTTGGGGCTAAAGTATTTGCTTCAATTATACATAAGAAAACACAGAAGTGGGTCAATGATCCTATTAATACGCAAAAGAAGGTTTTTGAACAATTGTTAGAGGATGCTAAGCATACGGCATTTGGAAAAGACCATAATTTTGCTTATATTAATAGCTACGAAGATTTCGTAAAACATGTACCCATCAGAGATTATGAAGGATTAAGACCTTATGTAGATAGAGTAGTAGCTGGTGAGAGTGATGTGTTGTGGAAAGGTAAACCTTTATATTTCGCAAAGACTTCGGGTACAACTTCGGGGGCTAAGTATATCCCATTAACCAAAGAGTCTATGCCGTATCATATAGAAGCTGCTCGTAATGCAATATTAGCTTATGTATATGAGACAGGTAAAGCGGACTTCGTAAATGGTAAAATGATCTTCTTACAAGGGAGCCCTATACTAGATGAGAAAAATGGTATAAAATTAGGTAGATTATCAGGGATAGTAGCTCACTATGTTCCTGCTTATTTACAGAAGAATAGACTGCCTAGTCTAGAAACAAACTGTATAGAGGACTGGGAGACTAAAGTAGATGCTATCGTGGAAGAGACAGTAGATCAGAATATGAGTGTGATCTCTGGTATTCCGAGCTGGGTACAGATGTACTTCGAAAAACTAAAGGAGAAAAAAGGTAAACCTGTAGGGGATATATTTCCTAACTTTAATTTGTTCATTTATGGAGGTGTAAACTATGAGCCTTATAGAGGTAAATTTGAACAAATGATCGGACGTAAGGTACCATCTATAGAGTTGTTCCCTGCTTCTGAAGGATTCTTCGCTTATCAAGATACACAGACAGAGAAAGGGATGTTATTGTTGCTAAATGCAGGTATCTTCTATGAGTTTATAAAAGTAGAGGAGTTCTTTAATGAGAATGCTAGAAGATATACGATAGGAGAGGTAGAGCTAGGTGTGAATTATGTATTAATTATCTCTACCAACGCTGGACTATGGGGATATAATATCGGTGATACGGTACAGTTCGTTAACCTGAAACCTTATAGAGTAGTGGTATCTGGGCGTATAAAGCATTTTATCTCTGCATTCGGAGAACATGTGATCGGTAAGGAGGTAGAGTCTGCTATACAAGAAGCAATGGAAGGTACGTCAGTAACGGTTAATGAGTTTACTGTAGCACCACAGATTAGTCCAGAAGAGGGATTGCCTTACCATGAATGGTTGATAGAGTTCGGCAATGAACCTGAGGATTTAGAAGCTTTTGCTTTAAAGATAGATAATGCTCTAAGAAAGCAGAATATGTATTATGATGATCTAATTGTAGGAAAGGTGTTGAAGACATTAGTCATCTCTAAAGTAAAACAAGAAGGCTTTAATAATTATATGAAAAGTATAGGAAAGCTAGGAGGGCAAAATAAGTTGCCTAGATTAAGCAATGATAGAATCATCGCTGATCAATTAAAATTATATTAGTAAAAAGAAATAATAAGACGTAAAAAGGAGAAGTATATGAAAGAGATAAAGAATATATCTAGAACGAGAGCGCAAGTGTCGTCTGCAGCTGTGGAGCGTATGTATATTACAATGCGCCATTTGTTTAACAGAGGTTTTTATAAACCGATGGGAGTGTCAGGAGATACATTAAGAGAAGCGCTATTAGAATTGCGTCCAGAAATATATGGTACTATCGCAGAAGAAAAAGTAGAGTTAAACGGATTGTTATATGTTATCGAACGCCTTCCGATTGGAATAGAGGAGTGTCGTTATATTAACTTGACATCTGATGAGGGGTATTCATTCTCTCACTTTACAGCTATAGTACCACCTAAGAGAAGAAGAAACTGTTATCGAATAGATGAGGAACAGATGAATATCGAGATCACTAGAGGTAGATCTGATATCTATGATGTTTTGACTCACTTGACATTTATATTCATCGAATCGCATAAAATTAAAGATCGTGTATTGATAGGAGAAGATGGTAAGGTAACTCGCGATTGGAAAAAGATAGAAACTGCAGCTAAAAAAGAAGAGTTTTTAGAATTAGAGGAGAAAGAGGTAATCATGTCTCACCTAGCTAATGTATTAGGACGTTCTTTTGCTGAGGTTCTAGATGTATATGAGAAATTCGCTATTCCTGAGAATCCAGACCGTTTCTTAGACGTGATTTACTGGTTAGGAAAGTTAGCGATAGAAGAGGATGTGTATAACGATAAACGTACAATCACTTTTAGCCCACTACTTAGAGAACGTCTAGGACACCATATCTATGGAGAAATGTGGTCTGATAGAATTAAAGAGGTGCTCACAGCTAAAGGATTATTAGAACGTCCAATCCATATCATCAGTGCGAATATGCACAGTGTTATGAATTCTATCTTTGCTCCTTCAGTTGTAAAGAGTGAAGTAGAGGTAAGTTCTGAGCTAGAGGTATACGAAGAGCTTAGCAAGCCTGAGAACAAACACCTTAGAGATTTGGTTAATGAACGCGCTGAAAATGAAGGAATGACTTTCTTAAGAGATGAGTCAGGAACGAACATTGACGTACAAATCTTCGATACTGCTAAGATAGATTTCGCTACTACAAACTTTAAGGCTCAGCAAATAGAAGGAGAGTATCCTGTGATTATCGTTATGGATTACGCTTTCGGTGAGCAGGCTTATGAGACGATTGATGAGCTTTTAAAGCCTTATAAAAAGACAACGATGATAGATGTGGAATCTGTATCTATCATGGGTAAAGCAGGTATCTTAGTGGGAGGTAAAGGAGATATCATGATTCCATTCGCTCATATTAATGAGGGAACAGGGGATAATTATCCTTTTGACAATGAATTGACAGTAGATATGTTTAAGAATGATGATATCCCTGTATTTGGAGGAACAATGGTAACTGTATTAGGGACATCACTTCAAAATAAGGATTTATTAAAGTTCTTCCACGATTCTACATGGGGTGTAATCGGTCTAGAGATGGAAGGTGCTCACTACCAAAAAGCAATACAGTCTGCTTCTAAGATCAGAAAAAGTATTAATCCTGATGTGAAAGTAAGATATGCTTACTATGCTTCTGATAACCCATTAGAGACAGGTAGTACATTAGCTTCAGGAGGGTTAGGTACAACAGGAGTAAAGCCTACTTACTTAATTACCATTAAAATACTAGAGCAGATATTTAATATTAAGTAATTAAATTCTAAATAGTTTAAGATAAATGAGCCATCACAGAATATATGTGGTGGCTTTTTATTTTGATTTATATGTTAAATTGTGAATTTAAGTGTAATTTTATAGTCTTAGAATTTAGTTGAAAAGATGAAGGTATTTACTACTCCTATACAAGATTGTGTTATCATAGAACCAAAGGTATTCTTCGATGAGCGAGGATATTTCTTAGAGAGCTTTAATGAGGCTGTTTTTGCGAAAGAAACAGGGTTAGCTGTACGTTTTATTCAAGACAACCAATCTAAGTCTTCTAAGGGCGTTCTAAGAGGGCTTCATTACCAAAGAGGAGCTTATCAGCAAGCTAAGCTAGTAAGAGTATTACAAGGTGAGGTATTAGATGTAGTAGTGGATCTTCGCAAGGACTCTAGTACATATGGACAGCAGTTCACTCAAGTGCTATCAGCAGATAATTTTAAACAGGTGTTTATCCCTAGAGGGTGCGCGCATGGTTTTTTAGTAAAGAGTGAGACGGCAATATTCGCTTATAAGTGCGATAACGTTTATAATAAAGAATCTGAAGGGGGTATCATCTATAATGATCCAAGTTTAGGGATTGATTGGGAGTTTAATCTTGATGAGGTTATCGTTTCTGATAAAGATAAGGTATTACCATTATTCGAAAATGCTTTACCTATATGATCAAGATATTAGTTACAGGGGCTAAAGGACAAGTAGGACAATGCTTACAATCTATAAGTCATGAATATGATGGAGTGGAATTCTTTTTCTTTGATTCTAGTCAGTTAGATATAACGAATGAAGTTTCGATAGATGAGGTTTTCAGTAAAGTGTACCCTGATTATTGTTTTAATTTAGCTGCTTATACTGCTGTAGATAGAGCAGAGGATGAGGAAGAATTAGCGTATAAAGTAAATGCTGAAGGAGTAATGCACTTAACAAGAGCATGTAATCAATACAATACTACGTTAGTGCACCTGTCTACTGACTTTGTATTTGATGGTCATAAACAGACTCCTTATACTGTCTCTGATATCCCAAATCCTATTAATGTGTATGGTGCTTCTAAATTAAAGGGAGAATTATACATAAAAGCGAATATGAAGCGTTACTATATCGTGCGTACTTCATGGGTGTACTCTGATTATGGTCATAATTTTAAGAAGACGATGTTGAGATTAGCAGAGACTAAAAGTGAAGTAAGTGTTGTAATGGATCAAATAGGTTGTCCTACTCATGCAATAGAATTATGTCATTTTTTAATGTCTCTGATGCAAGGAAATCATGATTATGGGGTTTATCATTATAGAGGCGATGTAATTTGCTCTTGGTATGACTTTGCGGTATCCATATTTAAAGAGAATAATATTAATATAAAAGTGAATCCAATCACTACTGAGGAATATCCTACTAGGGCTAGTAGGCCGAGGTATAGTGTGTTGGGTATGTAGATATGATAAATAACTTAGTAAATAAATTTAAAAATAACGCATTTTTAGTTGCTAGTCTGTATTCTGGGGTTGCTGCTATTTCTAAGATATTATCAGCTGTTGTTATTGCAAAAGTTGTTGCTGTATTGTTAGGACCTGAAGGATTGGCACTAATAGGACAATTGAATAACTTTGTATTGTTGTCTGTTACTTTAGCAGGAACAGCAATTAGTCAAGGTATTGTAAAATATGTAGCTCAGTATGCTAAAGAAGATGTTACTCGATTAAATTCTATTATAGGTGTAGGTTTAAGACTTGTCATATACAGTAGCTTGATATTAGCTGTATTAATAGTTTTAGGAGCATATTATTTATCTACTTATATTCTATTAGATAGTAAATTTTATTATGTATTTATAGTGTTGGGAGTTACACTCATTTTAAGTGGTTTAAACTCTTTATTTACTTCTGTTCTTAATGGATTTAAAGAATTTAAAAAGTTTAATTTAATATCCATTGTTAGTAATCTTTTTGGTTTACTTATAACAGTGTTATTAATTTATAGTTATAAAATTGAGGGAGTTTTAATTAGTTTGGCTTTAAATCAAACTATTATATTTATAGTAACTTATTTCTATATTAGAAAACAAGAATGGTATTCCATAAAAAAGTATCTTTTTTTACCCTTTAATAGAGGTTTTGCTATTGATTTATCTAAATATGCAGTTTTGTCTTTGTTCTCTACTGTTTTAGTACCTATAGTAACTATCTTGATTAGAAAGATAATTATAAGAGAGGATAGTCTAGCCGCAGCTGGATATTATGAGTTTGTTTTAAGAGTATCTAGTGTTACTATTATGTTTTTTTCTATAATTATTTCTACATATTATATTCCACGTATTTCAGAAATAAGTTTAGTAGAAGATTTGAAAAAAGAAGTTAGAAATACTTATAAAATTGTAATACCTATTTCAATAATTGTTTTAACCGTAATTTATATTGGTAGGTATTTTATTATTAAAATTCTTGCTACAGATGAGTTTGCTGTAGTGGGATCAGTCCTTTATTGGCAATTAATAGGTGACTTTTTTAAAGTATTAGCGCAAATTTTAAGTTTTATACTTGTTGCAAAAGCATTAATTAAATTAGCTATTGTTATTGAAGTTATTTTTAATTTAACGAACCTGTTGTTATGTTTTTTACTAGTACCATATTATGGATTTGAGTCTGTTCTAGGAGTTTATAGTATATTGTACTTTTTGTATTTTATTAGTTTTGTATTAATTTACAAGTATGTACTTCTCAATGTAAAAAAATATAATTTCTTTAAAATGTAAATTATGATACCAAAAATTATACATTATTGTTGGTTTGGAAAAGGAGAGTTTCCAGATTTAATAAATAAATGTGTTGAATCTTGGCGAAAATATCTACCAGAATATGAACTAATGTTTTGGACAGAAGATAATTTTGATTTGGATAGATATCCTTTTGCTAGGCAGGCATTAGAATGCAAAAAGTACGCGTTTGTTTCAGATGTATGTAGATTGTATGTTCTAAAGCAATATGGAGGTATTTATCTTGATACAGATGTTGAGATTTTGAAAAACTTAGACTGTTTTTTACATCATGAAGCATTTTCTGGCTTTGAAGATAATAATAGTGTTCCTACAGGAATAATGGCAAGTATTAAAGATGGAAGATGGGTTAGTGATATGTTAGAATATTATGAGAATAGAAGCTTTATAAAATCTGATGGTGAGATGGATATGACTACTAATGTTAATGTAATTACTGATATTATGAAGATTAAGGGGCTTGTTCTGAATAATTCTTTTCAAATAATACCAAATTATATAGCATTTTATCCGAGTGATGTATTTTGTCCTAAGTCCCATTTAGATGGTAAGATTAGAAAGACTGATAATACTGTAGCAATTCATCATTTTGCGGGCTCTTGGCTTTCTAAAACGGAGAGACGTAATAAAAAGATAAAAGTTTTTTTGAGAAATATTATAGGGAATAAGAATTTTGAGAGAATTAAATTATTAAAAAAGAAGGGATAAATGTATTTGTTTATAAAAAAGTGGTATACTTTATTTTTTTTAACAGGTATATTTTTAATACCGTTTAATCAGATTGCAGGACTTTCTATCCTTAGAGAGTATTCACATGAGTCTGCTATTTATTGCTGGTTATTAGGTGGGATATTAGCAATAATAGAGGATGTGTTTTTAAATAAAAGAATTATTTTTCCTTATAAGAGTAAAGTGATTTGGTTGTGGTCTTTGTTTTTTGGCTGGAGTTTATTAACGTATTTTTTTAATTATAGTGAAATACAGGTTAGTTATTTTAAACATAGGAGTGGTAATAATAAATTTATATTTCAGGCAATCTCTATTATTTTAACCTCATATTTTCTAATTTATTACTTCAGTAAGGTTTTAAAAAACTCATCAATTATATGTTTTTTTTATAAAATTAGAAGAATAGTTTTTATGTCTTTTATTATTGTATTTGTATACGGACTTTTAGAATTCTTAGTTAATATGTATAGTATAAGATGGGTCAAAGATTTTATAGAGTGGTTAAATTTTATGCCAATACTAGATAAGAGGGAATTTTATGGTGAAAGGTTGTCTTCAGTAAGCTTTGAGGTTCCAGCTTTAGGCAATTATCTCATATTTGCTTTTGGCTGGATGTTTAGTTATGTGTTTACAGAAAATAATTGGTTTAAAAGAATATTGCCAAGTATTGCTATAGTATTACTCACAATTTTAAGTGGAGCTCGAGCTGCTTTAGTAATAATTTTTATTCAAGTCTTAGTTGGTATATTATTGTATATTAAATATAAAGGGATAAAAGTAAATCTAAAATATTTGTTAGGTATTGTTTTTTCTTTATTGGTAATAGGGAGTTTAAATTTTAATAAAATAGTAGAAATTAGTTCTAAGAAATTAAACTTCTTTAATGTAGAGAGTAATATTTCTAATAAGACGCGATTTGGTATGCAATATGCAACAATACAAGTGTTTAAAGAAAATCCGATTGTAGGTGTTGGTTTAGGACAAAATGGTTTCCATAAAAGGAACCATTATCCTAATTGGGCAATTGAAAATAATAGTGAATTTACTGATTGGTATTTAAATGAAGAAGTGTATAGTTTTGCCCCGGATTTTAATCTCTATTTAAAGGTATTAGCTGAAACAGGAATTATTGGATTTGTTTTATTTTGTAGTTTCTTATTTCTTTTGATAAGAAAAGTATTTGTTGTTGCGACTGGTTCAAGTTTTGATATAACTGTTATAAGTGTTGTGTTATTTATAAGTATAATAGGGTACTTAATTAATTGGTTCCAATTAGATTATTTTAGACAGTTAGGTTTTTGGTTATGTGTAGTTATGTTAATTAGGATAGAAAATGGAGAAAGTGTTTAATAAGAATAGATTAGCATTATTAATCCCTTTTTATAATGATTTTGAAGGGTTGCTGAAGTCTTTAAATTCAATAAAGGATAAACTTGTTGTGGATGTAGTAATTGTAGATGATGGTAGTAAAGAAGTTTTAAAACGGAGTCATCTAGAAGGAATAACTTTTGAAGGGAATGTTAATATAATTACGATGATAGAAAATGTTGGTATTGAGAATGCGTTAAATGCTGGATTAGAGTATATAAAAGATAATGATTACGAATATGTTGGTAGGTTGGATAGTGGAGACACTTGTTTAGAGGATAGATTCTTTAAACAGGTGACATATTTAGATCAGAATCCGGACTTATTGTTGTTAGGATCTTGGGCGAATTATATAGATGAGAAAAGTAATAAGTTTTTATATATATTACAGCATCCTTGTTCTAATGATCAAATAGTAAAAAAGATGCGCTATAATAGTTGTTTTGTCCACCCTTCAGTTGTTTTTAGATTAGAAGTTGTAAAAGATGTTGGTTATTATCCTATTGATTGTAAATACGCTGAAGACTACGGTTATTTTTATAATATAATGAATTTTGGAAGGGTAGAGAATTATCCTGAACCTCTAATTAATTACTATGTAAATGAGAAGTCAATAAGTACTTTGAGAAGAAAAGAACAGATAAGGAGTCGGATAAAGGTGATTAAAAAAAACGTACCTTTTTCTCTTGTGAAAATACTTAGTCTTGGAAGAAACTACTTACTATTATATACTTCAAGGAATCTAATATTAAAAATCAAACAGTATGTTAAGTAAAATACGAAGTTATTTATACCCACTCAGTGTTTCTTTATTTTTATTCTTCCTTTTCTTTGATTTTAGAATAGTGAACATAGCTTTAGTATTACTATTAATTACTTCTTTTTTGAATGTAAAAGAGGGGTGGAATGACTTTAAGAATTATTACCAAGAAAATAAGAGCATTGTATTTATTCTTTTTACTATTGTAATGTATCAATTGATAAGAGCCTTTATAGGCGATGATTTAGGAGATAAAAGGATAGGTTTTTTAGGTTTACTATTAGTTTCTTTTTTTGGGTTGTTTAATATAAAAGATATTAAAAAGCTCTTTTCTGCGATTATACTAATCTTATTCTTTTTAGTTGTAGGAGGTGGATTTAATATATATAAATATTTTATTAGCAGTGACGAATTCAATATGAGTACAGGAGGACATATTGATCCTATGCTTATTGTTGCTAGACCTTATTTAGGGTTTATACTGAATATAGGTATAATTCTTTCTTTTTTTATGTTCTCAAAGATTAAGAGTAAAGTTAGGTACATATATTTAGGGGCAGCATTGCTTTTTGTATGCTATATGATGTTTATAGCTATCCGTATTCAATTAGTTTCATTAGTATGTATAGGAGTAATCTATTATATTTTCTATAATAAGATGAAGGTGTTGTATAAGTTAGGATTACTGATATTGTTACTATCTTTTAGTATTGGGATAGTATCAGTTAGTCCAACTCTTAAAAATCGCTTTGAAGTAGATACTTTAATTGGGACAAATGTGATTGATAAGTTAGCAGAAAAAGAACCTAGAATAGTAATATGGAGATGTGCTAGTTCTATAGCAAAAGGAGAAGATTTTAGTCCTATAGTAGGAGTGGGTAATATTGGTATTATAGATAATAAATTAGCTCAATGCTATGATGACTCTACACGTGATAATAAAATGAGACAATATTTTCTTGATGCATTATTTAATACTCATAACCAATTTATCGAATATTATTTATTATCAGGTGCTATAGGTGTATTGTTGTTGTTTAGTTTATTTTTTAGAACGGCAGTAATAGTTAGAAAAAACTTTTTTTCAATAGGATTATTGGTTTGTCTATTTAATTTTTGTTTTGTTGAAAACTTATTAGATAGACAATTAGGAGCTTATTTGTTTGGGTTTACTTTGTTTTTGATAGTTAGTATAAAGTTTTTTGATAATAAAAAAGAGGCTTAATGAAGAAAGCATTGGTAGTAGATTGGTATGATAAATATGGTGGGGCGGAACGTGTAGTAGCTATTTTGAATAAAGAATATAGTTTTGATGAAACATATACAATGGTAAATGTTATGTCTGAGAATGATTTGAATAAAATTTACACTCTGCAGAATAGAAAAATTATTACGTCATCATTACAGATATTTGGTAAGTTTTTTAGAGTGTTATTTCCATTGTTTCCTTTTTTTATTAGAAAATTGAAAGTTGACTCAGATATAGAGGTGATTATCTCATCTTCTCACTGTGTAGCTAAAGGAATTAGGAAAAGTAGAAAAGAGCAAGTACATTTTAGTTATTTTCAAGCAAGGAACTTTAAGTATATTTGGGAAGAAGCAGCATTGTATTTTGGTGTATTTACACCACTTTTCACACCACTTTTTAGATTTCTTCAGAAACAAGATTATAAGCAAGCACAGTTACCAGATTATATTATAGTAAACTCTAAGTTTGTTCAACAATGGGTGAAGAAGAACTATAATAGAGATTCAATAGTTATATATCCACCAGTTAATACAGAAAAGTTTAATTTATGTATTGATAAAGAAGACTATTATGTAACTGTAGGTAGACTTGTAGAGTATAAAAGATTTGATGTTATAGTTAAAGCTTTTAAAGATAATGGCAAAAGATTAGTTATTATTGGTGATGGAAGTATGAAGAAAAAACTAGAAACTATTGCCATAGACAGTCAGAATATTGAATTTAAAGGTTTTTTAGAGTCAGAAGATGTTTATAAATATATTAGTAGGGCAAAAGGGTTTATTCATGCTGGAGTTGAAGATTTTGGGATTGCACCATTAGAAGCTCAAGCATGTGGAACACCTGTTATTGCATATGGTCAGGGAGGTGTACTTGAGACTGTGATTGATGGCGTTACTGGTGTTTTATTTGAAGAGCAGACAGAAGTGTCATTGAATAAAGCTATTCAATTTTTTGAAAGAATAGAGTTTGACTTGAATTTAGTAAGACAAAATGCTATGAGATTTTCAGAAAATAATTTTGTAAAAAATATAGATAGTTATATTATGGAAAAGCTATCATATATTGTTTTAAATAAATGATGGTGTTATAGTTGCTGTAACAGTATGTTTGTAATTTTTTAGTTTATTTAAATTAACTATTAATGAGATTTCGTTATAATATTCAAGGGCTTAGAACTGTTGCTGTTCTATTAGTTTTTATATTTCATCTCTCTCCTTCCTTTCTGTAAGGAGGGTTTGTTGGTGTTAATATATCTTTCGCTATATCTGTTTTTTGGTTAGTAGTATTATTCTAGATAAGAAAAGTCGAATAGCTTTTGATTTCTCATAGTTTTATTTAAAATAGATTAAAAGAGAATAGTTCCTGTTTTTGTTGTATTATTAGTTTTAATAGGTGTTCTTGGAGATTATCCAATGTTAAAAACTAATCTTGTCCTAAGATATAGAAAATATATTTGAAAAGATGTCAGTAGTAATGATAGCTTAGAGGTTAATCCATTATCATCTTATGTAAAAGAACTAATAAGTAAGTCAAATAAAGTGGTGTATATGAATCTAAATTGTAATAGAGTTATCAATCAATTGCCATTTATTAATGACACTTTAGGATATTATGATGATTCACATTTTAATGAGTATGGTAGCAGAAAGCTTACTAATTATTTAGATAAGGATTTAGTTCTTTTTTTTAGGAAAGAGGGAATCATAAAATAAATTGAGATGAAAAAAATATTAATAACAGGAGCAGCAGGTTTTTTAGGCTCGCATTTATGTGATCGTTTTATAGCTGAAGGTTTTCACGTAATAGGAATGGATAATCTAATCACAGGTGATTTAAAGAATATCCAACACCTATTTCAATTAGAGAACTTTGAGTTTTATCATCATGATGTAACGAAGTTTGTGCATATACCTGGAGAATTAGATTATATACTTCATTTCGCATCACCAGCGAGTCCGATAGATTATTTAAAGATACCTATTCAGACGCTAAAAGTAGGTTCATTAGGAACGCATAATCTACTTGGCTTAGCTCGTGTAAAAGGAGCACGTATTTTGATAGCATCTACATCAGAGATATATGGAGATCCATTAGTACATCCACAGACAGAAGAATATTACGGAAATGTAAATACGATAGGACCAAGAGGGGTATATGATGAAGCTAAACGATTCCAAGAATCTATTACTATGGCATATCATACATTTCATAATGTAGAAACAAGGATAGTACGTATTTTCAACACTTATGGCCCTCGTATGAGACTTAATGATGGACGTGTTATACCTGCATTTATTGGGCAAGCATTAAGAGGAGAAGATTTAACTGTCTTTGGTGATGGTAGTCAGACTAGATCTTTCTGTTATGTAGATGATCAAGTTGAAGGTATCTATAGATTACTGTTATCAGACTATCACCTACCAGTTAATATTGGAAATCCAGATGAGATTACAATATTAGACTTTGCTAAAGAGATTATTGCCCTTACTCAGTCAGAACAAAAGATTATTTATAAGGATTTACCAATAAATGACCCTTTACAACGTTGTCCTAGTATTGAGAAGGCTAAGAAAATATTAGGTTGGGAACCAAAAGTCGGTAGAAGTGAGGGTATGAACTTGACGTATGAGTACTTTAAAGCTTATTCAAGTGAGGATTTATTAAGAGAAGAACATAAAGATTTTTCAAAGTATATATATTAGTGAGTAAAAATTCAGGTAGATATTCGTATTTAATTAGACCATTGACTATAGCTATTGATTTGTTTGTAATCAATACAATGGCAGCTTTATACTTCTCTAGTTTAAAAGGAGTATATCTATTTCATTTAGTCATTACTATTGGTTGGATTATTGCAGCATGGATGAGCGACTTCTATGGAGTCTTCCGCCATACACGAGTAGTTAAGATTGGAGAGAAAATAGTAAAGCAGTTTGTTCTGATCTTAGTATTGATTACCTCTTTTAACGGGATTGCAGCTAGGTTTGCAGAACCTTTAGATATATTCCTATACTGTGTATATGCTTTTGGGATTATTACAGGAGTGAAGTTTTTTATCTTTTTCTCTTTAAAGTATTTTCGAAAAGTACTAGGGGGGAACTCTAGAAATATCATTTTAATAGGAAAGAGTAAGGAAATATCTTTATTAAATAAACTGTTTATAAAGAGAGGAGATCTTGGATATAGAATAGTTGCTACTTATGATGATGTATTATGTTTAGAAAAAGTAGATGAGATAGAACAACTTATCTTGGAGAATAAGGTAGATGAGATTTATATACAGTTTTCAATAATCCAAGGGGAGGATTATCATAGATTGTTAGAGTTGGCAGATAATAATTTAGTAACATTAAAGTATGTACCTACCCAAAAACAGATTATTACACATAATCTGAAGGTAGACTATTATGACTTGATAGCTATTGTCCCTAGACGTGTTATTCCTTTGGATAAGCCCTATAATAAGTTATTAAAAAGGTTATTTGATATTGTATTCTCTTCTTTAGTGATTGTATTTGTGTTGTCTTGGTTATTTCCTTTACTCGCTATTTTGATTAAAAGAGAATCTAAAGGACCTGTATTCTTTAAACAAAAAAGAACTGGAGTCAATGATGAAGAGTTTGTATGTTATAAGTTCAGGTCTATGGCTGTTAATGATGATTGTGATCAGAAGCAAGCGACTAAGAATGATATGCGTGTAACTAAGATAGGAGCTTTTATTCGTAAAACTAGCTTAGATGAATTCCCTCAGTTTATCAATGTCTTTTTAGGAGATATGTCTATCGTAGGGCCTAGACCTCATATGGTGGTTCATACGAAGTTATATTCAAAGAGAGTAAACAAGTTTATGCTACGTCACCTTATCAAGCCTGGAATTACAGGGATGGCACAGACACATGGATATAGAGGAGAAATAGAAACAGATAGAGATATTATTAATCGATTCAAGTATGATTTGTTTTATTTAGAGAACTGGTCTATACTCTTAGATTTAAAGATTGTGTATCTTACTGTTTACAATGTTTTTAAAGGAGAAAAAAAAGCATATTAATAGGAAAGCATCTAAACTAAATTAGATGCTTTTTTCTTTAGAGTAACTTTCGTTATTGTGTTATTTATATTTATTTTTGGTGTTTAATAACAAACAACACAATTAATGAAAATTTTACTATTAGGTTCAGGAGGACGTGAGCACGCACTTGCTTGGAAAATGCTTCAAAGTTCTAAATGTGAAGAGTTATTCGTAGCACCAGGAAATGCTGGTACAGCGAAAATTGCTAAGAATATAGCGGTCAATCCAAATGATTTTGAAGCAGTAAAGAAGACTGTTCTAGAGCATAAGATTGATATGGTGGTAGTAGGACCTGAAGATCCTCTTGTAAAAGGAATTGTAGATTTCTTTAAAGGAGATGATCTAGTAAATCATATTCCTGTAATAGGACCTTCTATGAAAGGAGCACAATTAGAAGGAAGTAAAGACTTCGCTAAAGAGTTTTTATTTAAACATAATATACCGACAGCTGGTTATGCTACTTTCACAAAAGATACAGTAGAAGAAGGGAAGAAGTTCTTAGAGACAGTAAAAGCTCCTTATGTATTGAAAGCAGATGGATTAGCAGCAGGTAAAGGAGTAGTTATTTTAGAAGACATCAGTGAAGCTAAGGCGGAGTTAGAGAATATGTTAGTAGATGCTAAGTTTGGTGATGCTAGTTCTAAAGTAGTTATTGAAGAATTCTTGTCTGGTATAGAATTGAGTTGTTTTGTATTAACGGATGGTAAATCATATAAGTTATTACCAACTGCAAAAGACTACAAGAGAATAGGAGAAGGAGATAAAGGGTTAAATACAGGAGGTATGGGAGCAGTTTCTCCAGTTCCTTTTGCTACTGATGACTTTTTAAAGAAAGTAGAAGAGAGAGTAGTTATTCCTACTGTAAGAGGATTGCAAGAAGACAACTTAGACTTTAAAGGTTTCGTATTCATTGGATTGATTAAGGTTGGAGATGATCCATTCGTGATCGAGTATAATGTACGTATGGGAGATCCTGAGACAGAAGTGGTGATGCCTAGAGTGAAGACTGATTTAGTAGATCTTTTTGAAGCAGTGGCTAACGAAACACTTGATACAGTAGAGATAGAGTTAGATGAGCGCACAGCTACTACAGTAATGTTAGTATCGGGTGGTTATCCTGAAGAGTATGAGAAAGGAAAAGTAATTACAGGTATAGATGACGTAACAGACTCTATTGTATTCCATGCTGGAACAGCACTAAAAGATGGAGAAGTAGTGACTAATGGTGGTCGTGTATTAGCTGTTACATCTTATGGAAACAGTTACGATGAAGCATTAAAAAAATCTTATCAAAACATAGCTAAGCTAAATTTCGATAAGATTTATTACCGTTCAGATATAGGTTTCGATTTGTAAAAATCGAAACTATTTTAAAAATGAGTGGGCTGTAGTATCTTGGTCATCTTCATTATTTGCTTTGAAGATTTTTAGTTGTTTTAACCAAAAAGCAAAATAGTAGCAAGTAATAAGGATAAACGCCCAAGTAATAATATTTGCAGTCCACCAATTTGTTAATTCTAATTTTGCAAAAAGATCCATTGGAATAAATAGAACTTTTTCAAAAAGGAATCCTAATCCAAGAAAAAATGAAGTCATTGTACTTTATTTTAAATTAAATAAAATTATTTTATTAATCCGTTACTAAACTTATTCAACCGATAAAATGGAAGTATAGGCTTAATATGTACAAAAATATAAAATATATAAATGTTAGCAAGTATTTTTAGTAAAACAAAACCAATTAATTACATTATACTGACCATCTTAATTCTATTAATCAGTGTTTTGTACTTATTTATAGACCAAGATCAGTTGGTTTGGACTACTTATGAGTTTGGTAAAAGAACTGTTTTACTAGCTTTGCTAATGGTGATGATGTATTTATCACAGTTTATTGCTACTCGTAATCGATTAGTAAGGGACAATGCTTATGTACCTCTTTTATTCGTCTCTTTTTTAATGCTATTCCCTACTGTTTTAGTACATAGTAAGGTTATTATAGCCAACTACTTTATCATGTTGGCTCTGAGAAGAATATTCTCATTGCATTCATTGAAGCAGTCTAAGGAGAAGATGTTTGATACCTCTTTATGGATTTTTGTAGCAGGGTTATTTCACTTTTGGAGTGTATTATTTTTACTTCTATTGTTCTTTGCGATAACTTATTTTGGAGCAAAAGATTATAGAAACTGGTTTATCCCAATTATTGCTTTTTTCTGTGTTTCTATATTTTTAGAATTGTACTTAGTGATTACAGACGGTAGTTATTATGACTGGTTCTGGGAGAAGTGTAGAGTGAGCTTTGACTTTATGTATTTTGAAAACGTATATCAGAATATTGCTTTGGCAGTCTATGTACCTATTGCTTTACTATTCTTTGTTAGCCAAGCAGCGAGTATTTCTTCGAAGCCTTTTAATATGCAAAGCACCTATAAGAAAATACTGTTATCTTTCCTTATAGGCGTTGCTATTTATGTGATTTCTGCTGATAAAAACAACGGAACTTTAATATTTACTTTCTTCCCATTAGCTGTATTAGGAGCTAATTATATAGAAGATATTCCACAGAAGTGGAGAAGAGAAGCCATAGTATACAGTGTATTTGGACTAGGAGTATTCTTCTACTTCATGCAGTTAGTATTATAGTTTGTGTCCGTATGCTAGATCTCCAGCATCACCTAGTCCTGGTACGATATAATTGTGATCATCTAATTTCTCATCTAGAGTAGCTACCCATAGATTTACATTATCAGGAAGGTTTTCTTCTAAGTATTGTACTCCTTCAGGAGCAGCGATAACTACAGCTATATGTAGTTCTTTTGGCTTTTCTTCAGCCATTAGCTTATTGATTACAGCTACTAGAGATTGTCCTGTAGCTAACATAGGGTCAATAAGGATCAATATTTTGTCTTGGAATGAAGGTGCCGCTTGATACTCAACTAAGATCTCACTAGCCTCACCGTGTTTTCCATGACGGCGATAAGCAGATACGAATCCATTCTCAGCATTGTCAAAGAAGTTCATAAACCCTGTGTGTAGAGCTAATCCAGCACGTAGGATAGAACATAATACTACATTGTCTTCAATGCACGTTGTGTGTTTTACTCCTAGAGGAGTTTGTACAGCAATATCTTTATAAGGTAACTTCTTGCTTAACTCATAAGACATAATCTCTCCGATTCGCTCGATATTTTTTCTAAATCGCATGCTATCTTTTTGGATATTAACGTCTCTAAGTTGTGCTAGAAAGTGGTTCAGGATACTGTTTTCTGCTGAAATATAATGAATTTTCATCTCGGTATAATTAGTACGATAAAGGTATAAAAACTATATTTGTAAATAAAATAATTAGTATGTTTTCAGAATTAGCATTTCCAATATTCGAAGAGAGTATTCGTGACTATCATAAATTTGATAATGTTGACCAGCCAATCAACAACCCATATCCAAAAGATGATATCAAACATTTATTGTATTTAAAGAACTGGATTGACACTGTTCAATGGCATTTCGAAGATATTATCCGCGATCCACAGATCGATCCTGTAGCTGCATTAACTTTGAAAAGAAGAATTGATGCTTCGAATCAAGAGCGTACAGATATGGTAGAATATATTGATAGCTATTTCTTACAAAAACACAAAGATGTTCAAGTAAAAGCAACTGCTAAGATTAACTCTGAGAGTCCAGCTTGGGCTATTGACAGACTATCTATCTTAGCTCTTAAGATTTATCACATGAATGAAGAAGCTACTAGACCTGAAGCTACTCAAGATCACAGAGATAAATGTCAAGCTAAATTGGATGTACTTTTAGAACAAAAGAAAGACTTAACTACTGCTATCGATGATTTATTAAATGATATCGCTAATGGAGATAAGTATATGAAAGTATACAAGCAAATGAAAATGTACAATGATGAGGAATTAAACCCTGTATTGTACCAAAACAAGAAATAATCATATCTTTGATAAAAAAATATAGAAAGCGTGAGTATTCACGCTTTTCTTGTTCATAACCTAATTTAACTAGTTGTGGCACAGTTGAAACATATATTGGTATTTAGATTGTCTGCTATGGGGGATGTCGCTATGACAGTGCCTGTAGTGCGTGCTTTAGTAGCACAGCATCCAGATGTACGAGTGACTGTAGTATCTCGTCCTTTTTTCAAACCTTTTTTTAAAGATATAGACAGGGTTGATTTCTTTGCAGTTGACGTAAAGAAACGACACAAAGGATTCTTAGGTTTGATTAGATTATTTAGTGACTTAAAGAAGCTTAAGATTGATTATTTTGCTGATTTTCACAATGTACTACGAGCGCAGATTATCAGAACCTTATTTAGTTTAAGTGGTACTAAAGTAGCCGCATTAGACAAAGGAAGAGAAGGAAAGAAAGAACTTACTCGAGCAGAGAACAAAGTCTTTAAACAGTTGCCCACGATGTTTTCTAATCATCAGAATACATTAGCTAAACTTGGTTTTAAAGTGGATTTAACTAATCCTCAGTTCCCTGCTGTACCAGAGTTAGCCCCAGAGTTATTACAATATGTAAAGGAGAAAGATACCGTATGGATAGGAATTGCTCCTTTCGCACAGTATGATACGAAAGTGTATCCTCTTAACTTGATGCAACAAGTAGTAGACTCCTTAGCAGAACGTGAGAAGTCTATCATATTCTTATTTGGAGGAGGAGAAAAAGAAATAGCTTTATTGAACCAGCTAAAGCGCGATAACTATAATGTAATCGTGATGGCAGGTAAGGTGAAGTTTGATATAGAGATTAATCTTATACAGCATTTAGATGTAATGCTATCAATGGATTCAGGAAATGCACATATAGCAGCTATGCTTGGCAAGAAAGTTGTGACTCTGTGGGGAGCGACACATCCTTATGCGGGGTTTGCACCATTTAATCAACCAGCAGACTATTGTATCACTGCAGATAGATCAAAGTATCCATTATTACCTACGTCTGTGTATGGAAATAAGATTGTAGAAGGATATGAGAATGCGATGCATACAATAGATCCACAAGTAGTGTGTGACAAGGTTATAGAAGTAATAAAATCAGATAAATAATTGTATTTTTACAGTATAAAATATTGACTATGAACATAGCAGATTATATTAGAGATATTCAAGATTTTCCGAAGGAAGGTATTGGTTTTAAAGATATCACTCCATTATTAAATGACCATGCAGCTATGGTAGAAGCTACTAATCAGCTATTAGCATTAGTAGGTGATAAGAAGATTGATAGAGTAGTAGGGATGGAGAGTAGAGGTTACTTTTTTGCCACTTTGTTAGCAGAGAAGCTTGGAGCAGGATTTATTCCTGTGCGTAAACCAGGTAAACTTCCTTTTGACACGATATCTGAAGCGTATGGATTAGAGTACGGAACAGATATCCTAGAGATACATACTGATTCGATTAAGCCAGGAGAGAAAGTATTAATCCATGATGATGTATTAGCTACTGGAGGTACAGCAGAGGCTGTATGTAAGCTTGTAGAGCGTTTAGGAGGAGAGATAGTACAAGTAAACTTCTTAATGGAACTATCATTCTTACACGGAAGAGATAAGTTATCTAACTATGACGTGAAGAGCTTAATTAGCTACTAATATAGTAAAAAACATACTTATAGCTCTATTCAGTGTCTTATTATAAGAGACATTGAATAGGGCTTTTTTTATTGTGTTATTGGAGAATAATTCCTCTTTTTTATTCCATTTTATCACCGTTATTATAGGCTAATTTAGTGGAATATTAGGGGTGAAAACGATATCTTTATAGCGTTTAGTTAGAGAATAAAATACCCTTTTTAAAGATGGTTTTTATCTTATTTTAAATATAGGAATAGTGCAGAAATGACGTTCAAAATGAAATATTAGACAATTTGGACTAAAAATATTTTGAATCAATTACGATCAAACTCTTAGTATGTAAGGTGTTGAGCGATGTTTTATTTTTTTAATAAAAACCTTGCATAATCCAATTTTAATTAGAAAACTTTGTTCATGCTTATTTAAGCAGATATAAAACTTATGAAGAGAACCGATTTAAATATTACTTTTATCTCTAACAACATTGCTTTAGCAACTGTTGCGGTTTTCTCATTGTCTACATCGCGGTCATCTCGCGCCCGGGCTTAATCTTTTTTAGCCTTTTTTTAGTATAATGCCTTTTTTGGCATTATATCTGTACATATATCATTGATTTTTTAATGCTTTTCAGACAGTCTGAGGATTATTGTACCTATTCGGTATCAATATCTTGGCTCGTTTGATTCTTAATCACTTGTTTTGAAATGAATTCAAATCAGTTTATCGTTATTCCTGCGAATGAAACACACGTAGGATATGCGGAACAAATTTGTGAAGAAATGGCTCAGTCAGCTCTTGCTAGAGGGACTGGTATTGCTAGAAGAAAACCAGAGTACGTTGCCAATAAAATGGTTGAAGGTAAGGCTGTTATCGCCCTACATGTTGATGGTACTTGGGCTGGTTTTTGTTACATAGAGACTTGGAGTCACGGTGATTATGTAGCCAATTCTGGACTGATTGTGAACCCTGTTTTTAGAAAAGAGGGACTGGCAAAAGCTATTAAAAAATGTGTTTTTGAATTATCTAGAAAGAAATATCCAAAGGCTAAAATATTCGGTCTAACTACAGGGTTTGCTGTTATGAAGATCAACTCAGATTTAGGCTATGAGCCTGTACCTTACTCAGAACTTACTCAGGATGAGATGTTCTGGAAAGGGTGTGAGAGTTGTGTAAACTTCCAAATCTTACAGAGTAAAGAGAAGAAAAACTGTCTTTGTACAGCCATGCTTTGGAACCCAGAAGATAAAGAAAAAGAGCTTCGGAATAAAATAGACCAAAAGACCAAAGCAAAAGAGAGACTTAAAAATATGCAGAAAAAGTACTCATTGCTGAAACGATTGCAAATGCAATTGAAGAAAACAGTCAAAAAAACACATCTATTTTAATTTTAAAACACATCAATCATGAATAATAAGAAAGTTGTATTAGCATTTAGCGGAGGATTAGACACGAGCTTCTGTGTAATTTATTTAAAAGAAGAATTAGGGTATGAAGTACACTCTGTAGTGGTAAACACAGGTGGATTTGATGCAGCAGAAGTGAAGGCTATCGAAGAGAAAGCGTATGCTTTAGGAGTTGCTTCTCACACGACTATCGATGAGACAGAGGACTACTATAACGACAGTGTGAAGTACTTGATCTTTGGTAACGTATTGAAGAATGCTACTTACCCATTATCAGTAAGTGCTGAACGTGTATGTCAGGCTACAGCTATTGCTAATTACGCTAAGAAGATTGGTGCCGAAGCGGTAGCTCACGGTAGTACAGGGGCAGGGAATGACCAAGTGCGTTTTGATATGATCTTTAATATATTGGTGCCTAGTGTACAGATTATTACGCCGATTAGAGATCTAAAATTAAGCAGAGAAGAAGAGATCGAGTTCTTACAAAAACACGGTGTCGAAATCAATGCAGAGAAAGCAAAATATTCAATTAATAAAGGTTTATGGGGAACTTCAGTAGGTGGAAAAGAAACCCTAACCTCTAATCTATATTTACCAGAAGAGGCATGGCCTACACCAGTGACTAAAGCAACTCCTGAAACAGTGGAGATTACTTTTGATAAGGGTGAGCCAGTAGCTTTAAATGGTAAGAAACTAAAACCTACTGAGGTTATCCAACAGTTACAAGACTTAGCTCAACCATTCGGTATCGGTAGAGATATCCATGTAGGAGACACGATTATTGGGATCAAAGGGAGAGTTGGTTTTGAAGCAGCAGGGCCTATTATTTTAGTGAAAGCGCACCACACTTTAGAGAAACATACGTTGACGAAGTGGCAACTAAGTTGGAAGGAGCAGTTGGCGTCATTCTATGGTAACTACCTACACGAAGGACAATTCCACGATCCAGTAATGAGAGATATGGAAGCATTCTTGAGCAGTACACAGCAGACCGTAAGTGGTAAGGTAATCGTAGAGTTACACCCACACCGTTTTGTGGTGATAGGTATAGAGTCAGAGCATGACCTAATGTCTAATAAGTTTGGTAGCTATGGAGAGATGAACAATGCATGGACAGGCGAAGATGTAAAAGGGTTCTCTAAGATCTTTGGTAACCAAGTCATGATTTGGCACAAAGTTAATAACCAAGACCAATAGAACTATGCAGACAATAAAAGCAGGAATAGTAGGAGGTGCTGGCTATACGGGAGGAGAGTTGTTGAGACTTCTCTTACCTCATCCCGCAGTAGAGATCACCTTTGTACACTCTAACAGTAGCGCTGGTAAGCCAGTATATGAGATTCACAGTGACCTATTCGGAGATACAGACTTACATTTTACGAATGTGTTGATGGAGGATATTGATGTATTGTTTTTGTGTATGGGGCATGGAGATTCTAAAGTGTTCTTAGCAGAGAATGACATTGACAAGGAGATTAAGATTATAGACCTCAGCCAAGACTTTAGATTAAAAGATACAGCAGGAGAGTTCGTTTATGGCTTGCCAGAGTTGAATAAAGAGAAGATAAAGAAAGCGAATTATATAGCTAATCCAGGTTGTTTTGCTACAGCATTACAGTTAGCCTTGTTGCCTTTAGCACATGCAGTTAAGATGCCTGAGTCTGTTTATATCAATGCTTTGACAGGGTCTACAGGAGCTGGACAGAGCTTATCTACTACATCTCACTTTAGTTGGAGAGCGAATAATATATCCGTATATAAAGCCTTCACTCACCAACACCTTAGCGAGATAGGAGAAAGCCTTGTACAACTACAATCTGACTATGTACAGAACATTAAGTTTATCCCAGAGAGAGGAGACTTTGCGAGAGGGATTTTTGCAAGTGTGATGTTCGAATCGACTTTGACAGAAGATGAGCTTTACACGATGTACAGTACGTATTATGCATCGCATCCATTTACACACGTAAGTAAAAAGGGCATCGACCTAAAGCAAGTGGTAAATACGAACAAATGCTTGGTGTCTATCGTAAAGAATGGAAATGATGTATTAGTGACTAGTGCGATAGATAACTTACTGAAAGGAGCAAGCGGACAAGCTGTTCAAAACATGAACTTGCTATTCGGATTAGACGAAAAAACAGGTTTACAACTAAAAGCTTCGGCTTTCTAACAACGATTAATTATGATGAAATTATATGATGTATACCCACTTAACCCTATCGAGATTGTAAAAGGATTAGGGAGTAGAGTATATGACAGCAAGGGTCAAGAGTATTTAGACTTATATGGAGGGCACGCTGTGATCTCTATCGGACATACTCATCCACACTATGTAGCGAGATTAACGGACCAATTAAACAAAATCGGATTTTATTCTAATTCTATAGAAATCCCTCTTCAGCAGCAATTAGCTGCATTATTAGGGGAAGTAGCTGGGTTGGACAATTATCAATTGTTTTTGTGTAATTCAGGAGCAGAAGCAAATGAAAATGCTTTAAAATTAGCTTCTTTTTATAATGGTAAAAAGAAAGTTATCGCTTTTGATAAAGCTTTTCACGGGAGAACTTCTCTTGCTGTTTCTGCTACTGATAACCCAAAGATAGTTGCCCCAGTCAATCAGACAGATAATATTATGTTTTTGCCTTTTAACGATGAGCAAGCTCTTGAAGAAGCTTTTGCATCTTATGGAGACGAAGTTACAGCAGTTATTATCGAAGGAATACAAGGTGTAGGTGGGATTAAGGTAGCTACAGATAGCTTCTTAGCGAAAATCAGAAGCCTTACTACACAGTACGATGCAGTATTCATCGCAGACGAAGTACAGTGTGGATATGGACGTACAGGTTCTTTCTACGCAGTGAATGACGGTGGAGTGAGTGCTGATATCTATACGATGGCAAAAGGGATGGGGAATGGATTCCCTATCGGAGCGATAGCGATAGGAGAGCAATTTAAGCCTTGGCACGGACAGTTAGGGACTACTTTTGGAGGAAACCATTTAGCTTGTGCTGCAGCATTATCTGTATTAGAAGTAATGAAGCAAGACAACCTAATGGCAAATACTGCACAGGTTGGAAATTACTTAATCAATGAATTAAAGAAATTAGACAAGATACAGGAAGTAAGAGGAAAAGGATTGATGATCGGAATAGACCTTGCTCCTGAGTTAAAAGATGTTCGTAAAGAACTATTAGTGAAAGACCACATCTTCACGGGTAATGCAAGCCCTAATGTAATTCGGTTGTTACCAGCATTAAATCTGACTCAAGCTGATGCAGATTTATTCTTGGATAAATTCAACAACAGATTACAACAATTCTAAAAAGACAATTACAATGAAACAATTTTTTTCCGTTAACGATATACCTTCTCTATCTAAAGCAGTAAACAGCGCATTAGCGTGTAAGGCAAACCCTTTTGCAGAAGAAACTCTTGGCAAGCACAAAACAATAGGTTTAGTATTCTTAAATCCAAGTTTGCGTACAAGGATGAGTACTCAGAAGGCTGCTGCTAACTTAGGGATGAATGTAATGGTGATGAATATGACATCAGACGGTTGGGCTTTAGAGACTAAAGACGGCGTAGTGATGGACGGAAATACAGCAGAGCATATTAGAGAAGCTGCAGCTGTGATGGGAGAGTACTGTGATATATTAGGACTTCGTTCGTTCCCAGGGTTAAAAGATGCTGAGGAAGACTATAGCGAAGAATTGTTTAGCAAGTTCGCTAAGTACTGTGGCAAACCTGTAGTGAGCTTAGAGAGCGCGACAAGACATCCTCTACAGAGCTTCACAGACTTGATCACCATAGTAGAGCACTTCGACTATAACTATGATGCTGCACAAGATAAATTAGTACCTCAAGGCAAAAAACCTAAAGTAGTATTGACATGGGCACCGCACGTTAAGGCACTTCCGCAGGCAGTACCGAATTCTTTCGCAGAGTGGATGTGTAGAGCTCAGGCAGAAGGTCTTGTAGACTTTGTGGTGACTCATCCAGAAGGTTATGCGCTGAAAGAGGAGTTTACAGCAGGAGCTACAGTGACTACTAATCAGGATGAAGCTTTAGCAGATGCAGACTTCGTATATGTAAAGAACTGGTCGAGTTATGAAGACTACGGACAGATAACGTGTACAGATAAGTCTTGGATGTTGACTCTTGATAAATTAGAAGCAACCAACCAAGCCAAAGTAATGCACTGCCTACCTGTTAGACGTGATTTAGTAATCTCGTCAGAAGTATTAGATAGCGAGCACGCTATCGTGATACAAGAAGCAGGGAACAGAGTATGGGCAGCACAAGCTGTATTAAAAGAAATGCTTAAAAACCAATAAAATATGCAAAGCCTTACAGTTATTAAGATAGGAGGTAATATCGTCGATGACGAGTCTGCGTTAAACGCTTTTTTAGACATCTATGCTCGTATAGAAGGCCCTAAGGTCTTAGTACATGGTGGAGGTAAATTAGCTACGCGTATGGCTGCGCAGTTAGGGATAGAAACTCAGATGGTCAATGGGCGTCGTATCACTGACGAAGCGATGTTGCCTATAGCTGTAATGGTGTATGCGGGTTTAATAAACAAACAAATCACAGCGCAACTTCAAGCAAGAGGTTGTGATGCGATGGGAATCTCAGGAGCAGACGCTAAGCTGATACAGAGTCATAAACGCCCTACTGAGCCAATAGACTATGGTTATGTAGGGGACTTTGAAGCAAGCGATGTGAATGTGGTTCGATTACAACAATTGTTAGAGATAGGGATTAATCCTGTATTCTCTGCGATTACGGCTGATAAGGAAGGCCAACTACTAAATACCAATGCAGATACTATTGCCTCTAATATAGCAGTTGCTCTCGCTACTAAGTATAAAGTAGCTTTAGTATATTGCTTTGAGCACAAAGGGGTACTGCAAGACATTAACGATGAGAACTCTGTGATCACTACCATTAATCAAGAGAACTTTACACAACTAAAACAACAAGGGGTGATAGCTGATGGTATGTTGCCAAAGATAGAGAACGCTTTGGCGGCTGTCAACCAAGGAGTAGATAAGGTATGTATCAAGAAAGCAGAGGATCTATTAGATATAAAAGCTGGTACTACGATTCAACTTTAATATAATATAACAAGACAACTACCCATAACTATACAAAACCACAATGAAAGACAACTTATCACAACAGGCAATAGCTTTATTAGAAAGCCTTATAGCATCTCCATCTTTTAGTAAAGAAGAGCACTTGACTTCTGATCTAATCGCTAACTTTTTAGAGTCTCATGGAGTAGTTATTCACCGAGAGCTTTTTAATGTATGGGCGTTTAATAAGCACTATGATCCGAGTAAGCCTACGATCTTATTGAACTCTCACCACGATACCGTGAGACCAAATAAAGACTATACTCGTGACCCTTTTAAGCCTGAGATTATAGATGGCAAGTTGTTCGGATTGGGGAGTAATGATGCTGGAGGGTGCTTGGTCTCTTTAATCGCTACATTTCTTTACTTCTATGAAAAAGAGGGAATGAAGTATAACTTCTGTATCGCTGCTACGGCAGAAGAAGAGATATCGGGTAATGATGGCTTAGAATTTGTAATACCTAAATTAGGAGAATTAGAATTCGCTATCGTAGGAGAACCTACACAAATGCACTTAGCTGTAGCAGAACGTGGACTAATGGTGTTAGACTGTGTAGCTCATGGGCGCTCAGGACATGCAGCGCGTAATGAAGGAGACAATGCGATATTTAAAGCAATAAAAGATATAGAGTGGTTTAATACCTATCAGTTCCCTAAGGTATCTGAAGAGTTTGGACCTATCAAGATGAGTGTGACAATGATCAATGCTGGTACACAGCATAATGTGGTGCCTTCTACTTGTGATTTTGTTGTAGATGTACGTGTGACAGATGCTTATACAAACGAAGAAGTATTAGAGATGGTGAGACAGCATGTAGACTGTGAGGTCAATGCGCGTTCTACTCGATTAAAGCCTTCGTCTATAGCTAAAGATCACCCTATCGTACAGGCGGGTATAGCACTAGGTAGAGAGACGTATGGCTCACCTACTACGAGTGACCAAGCTTTGTTAAGTATTCCATCGCTTAAGTGTGGACCTGGCGACTCTGCTCGCTCGCATACAGCAGACGAATTCGTCTATGTAAAGGAGATAGAAGAGGGAATAGCCTTGTATATAGAGATGTTAACGCAAATCGTGTAGTAAATGAAATTATGGCAAAAAAACACTACTGTAGATAGTAATGTAGATACCTTCACAGTAGGACAAGATAGAGTGTTAGATATGAACCTAGCGGCATTTGACGTTATGGGGTCACTAGCACATACACAGATGTTAGAAAGTATAGGATTATTAGAGTCAGAAGACTTAGTCCTTATTCAAAAAGAATTAAAACAGATATACCAAGAGATATTAGCTGGTCAATTCGAGATAGAAG
Organism: Myroides sp. C4067; assembly: GCF_038039665.1. Classification (NCBI taxonomy): domain Bacteria; kingdom Pseudomonadati; phylum Bacteroidota; class Flavobacteriia; order Flavobacteriales; family Flavobacteriaceae; genus Myroides; species Myroides sp. C4067. The sequence goes on along the minus strand of NZ_JBBPHJ010000008.1, from coordinate 39,360 downwards.
ATGATGTAGAAGATATACACTCTCAAGTAGAGTTATTATTGACTAGGAGAATAGGTGAAGCTGGTAAGAAGATACATTCAGGACGTTCTAGAAACGACCAAGTATTAGTAGACCTTAAACTTTATTTTCGCCATGAGATAGAGGAGATAGTCACTAAGACGAAGGAAGTATTTGATACATTACAGCAATTGAGTAATCAGTATAAAGATGTTTTACTGCCTGGCTATACGCATTTACAAATCGCAATGCCTTCGTCATTTGGCTTGTGGTTTGGGGCGTATGCAGAGAGCCTTGTAGACGATTTAGAGATGATGCTGGCTGCGTGGAAGGTTACGAATAAGAACCCATTGGGTTCGGCTGCGGGTTATGGTTCATCATTTCCACTAAACAGGCAGATGACTACAGACCTATTAGGCTTTCAATCTATGAACTATAATGTAGTGTATGCACAGATGGGCAGAGGGAAGACGGAGCGTATCTTAGCACAAGGGTTAAGCGCTATTGCAGCTACTTTAGCTAAGTTCGCGATGGACGGATGCTTGTATATGAGTCAGAACATGGGTTTTATCAAATTCCCAGATCATTTGACTACAGGTTCGAGCATTATGCCACATAAGAAGAATCCAGACGTTCTAGAGCTTATTCGTTCAAGATGTAATAAGATACAAGCTTTGCCTAACGAAATAGCCTTAATGACTACTAATTTGCCTTCTGGGTACCACAGAGATCTTCAGTTGTTAAAAGAGAACTTGTTCCCAGCTTTCACTTCATTGAAAGAGTGTTTAGATATTCTGAAATTGATGTTAGACAATATAGAGGTGAATAAAGAGATATTAAGCGATCCGAAATACGACTATTTGTTTAGCGTTGAGGTAGTGAATGATTATGTACTAAAGGGGATGCCTTTTAGAGAAGCATATAAAGAGATAGGGCTGTCGATAGAGGCAGGCACTTATCAACCGTCAAAAGAGGTAAACCATACACACGAAGGTAGTGTAGGTAACCTGATGAATGAAGCAATCAAAGGAGAGTTTGACCGTGTGTACACGTCATTCAACTTTGACCAAGTAAATGAGAAACTAGTAAGTTTAGTGTTGTGATAGATTGAAAGAGGCTTTTCCACGCGGTGGGAGAGCCTCTTGCTATTTATTAATTTATCACTGTTAACTATAATTGATTTAGGGCTGTATGAAGTATAATGCTTTGTACAGCTCTTTTTTATTGTGTTATTGTAATGTGTTTTATATCTCGGCCCAGATTTGCAATCCGCGTGTTATTTCTAAAGTATTAAATGTGCTTTTATTACCTTTTTTTATGGGGTGGTCGGCTAGTGGTCGGCTAGTGATGGGCATTTGGTCGGCTTAAAAGTACCAAAAATAGCCTATCACTAGCCTATCATATAGGGAGCAATAGGCTATCACCTCGGAGTATGATCGCAAAAAAAAGCTCTCCACTGTGGGAGAGCTTAGATTATATCGTATATCTATTATATATCGTCGTAGTCTACATAGATTTCGTCTGATGTAACGATAGCTTGACATGATAGGATAAGTCCGTCTGCTATCTCATCATCTGTAAGGATGCTGTTCTTCTTCATCACAGCAGATCCTTTAACGATCTTACACATACATGAGCTACAGATACCTCCCTGACATGAGTATGGAGCATCTATACCGGCTTTAAGCACACCGTTTAGTAATACTTCACTCTTCGGCATCTCGAAGCTAGCTTCTTCGTCATCTACTAGTGCAGTCACCTTAGTAGTACCTCCTTCTGCCTGTACAGGGTTTACACCATCTGTGTTAGGAGTGAAGATCTCAAAAGCGATTTTGTCTTTAGCAACACCTCTATCTTGTAGAGTAGCACTTACAGTATCGATCATGTCTTCTGGACCACATAAGAAGAAACGAGCGAACTCTTTTTCTTTGTGTTTGTTGTTTACTACGAAGTTGATCGCTGCTTTATCTATACGTCCGAAGATAGAATCGTTCTCTCTAATACGTGAGTAAACGAAGTGGATGAATAGACGCTCTGCGTATTGTTCTTGTAGTTTGTATAATTCGTCGTGGAAGATAGTCTCTTCCGCATTTTTATTACCGTATACTAGTACGAACTTGCTGTTAGGCTCTTGCTCTAATACTGTTTTTAGTATAGACATCACAGGAGTGATACCGCTACCTGCTGCAAAGGCAGCATAGTTATTCGCTACTGAATCATTTGGCTCAAAAGTGAATCTTCCTTCTGGGCTCTCTACTTCTAGCTGATCACCAGCTTTCAGTGTTTCGTTTGCAAAAGTAGAGAACACACCGTGTTCTACTTTTTTTACTGCTACACGTACTTCTCCACTAGTAGGAGTAGAGCAGATAGAGTAAGCTCTACGAATCTCTTTCCCCTCGTGTTGGTATTTAATATTAAGATATTGACCTGCTGTGAATGCAAATTCCTCTTTTAGGTTGGCAGGAATATCAAATGCTATTGATACTGCATTAGGAGTCTCTCTGCGAACTTCTTTTACAGTTAATAGGTTGAATCTTGACATAGGTAGTTTAGTTTGAACTGACAAAAATACAAAAGAGAATGAGTTAAAGGTGTATTTAATGTTATAATGACTAATTCTTTTACAGTTAATTAACGCTTTAGAACTTTCTCTACTTAGGTATTGTCTTATTCTGTGAGAGGATATAGTGGTATGAAGTCAATGAATATGAAGGTTAGCGATGTGATGAGGTATGAAGACTGTATGAAGAGTTCTGTTATTTAGTATAATATCATGGTCAAGGTGTAACAATGCAATAAATACAATGTCTAATAGTTACTATTAAACAAAACCTAACCAATGAAACAATTTGTTACACTTTTTATGCTTCTGATTGGCTTGACTGTATTTGGTCAACTAAAAGGGAGTATAAAAGACACAGAGGGTAATCCCATTAGTTATACTACGGTATATCTAGAGAAAAGCCAACAGAATACAATAAGTAATGAACAGGGACTATATGAATTAAGCTTACCTCAGAAGGGGGAGTATACAATCGTATATCAATTCTTAGGCTATAAGACGCTGCGAAAGAATATTACCTATACTGGAGTTGCCCAGGAGGTAAATGTGGTACTGGAGTCTGAAGACTTCATACTAGAAGATATCGTGATCACAGCTGGTAAGAATCCTGCAGATGATCTGATCCGTCTAGCGATAAAGAACAAGCAGAAGAATACAGAGGGAATGTCTGCTTTCACTGCGGATTTTTACTCTAAAGGAATGCTGAAGACGCTGAAGATGTCTAAGTTTTTTCAAAAGAAGGTGCAGGTGAATGGTAGTGGATTATCTGGTGTGGATTCACTAGGTAGAGGGATAGTGTATCTGTCAGAGACAGTTTCTAGCCTAAAGTATCAAAAACCGAATAAACTAAAAGAACATATTATCGCATCTAAGGTAAGTGGGAGCAATAGTGGATATAGCTTTAATACTGCGGATGAGTCCTTCTATGACTTCTATGATAATCATATCGTGATCGGAGATATGGATACTAAACTAATCTCTCCGATAGCAGATGTAGCGTTCTCATACTATAAGTACACGCTAGAGGCTACCTTCAGAGATCAAGGGGTATTGATTAATAAAATCAAGGTAACGCCTAAGTCATCAGTTCAGCCTGTGTTCTCAGGTGATCTCTACTTAGTAGATGGGATAGGGGCTATCTATGGTATAGATTTAAAAGTAACGGGAGTAAGTGTACAGCAACCATTGATAGAAGAGATCAATGTGAGTCAGAACTTTAGTTATAATGAGGATAATAAGAGCTGGGTGAAGCGCTCGCAGAACCTTGACTTAGTCTTTGGAGCATTAGGAGTACGGATACAAGCCGTGTTCTTAAGTGTGTTTAACAACTATAACTTCACACCTAATTTCACTAGAGCGAGCTTTGATAAAGAGATTTTATCCTTTGCGAAGGATGTGAATAAGAAAGGAGATGATTTCTGGAAAGAGAATAGATTATTTGCTTTGTCAGAAGAGGAGTTGAATGATTATCGCGTGAAGGATAGTATAAGAATAATTAAGGAGTCTCCTGCGTATAAAGATAGTATTCGCAAGAAGCACAATAGATTTAAGATAGGTGATGTGTTCGGTGGATATAACTATAGAGGAGAAGATAATATGTATAGTATCGGCTACACAGGATTAATAGGGATGGATAAACCTGGATTTAATACTGTGCAGGGGTTCAATATGAAGACGGATGTGTATGGTTCTATCTATGATAAGGATAAGATAGGGTATACGTATGGTAAAGCTAGTTTTGGCTACGGGTTTGCCTCTGATAGGTTGAGAGTGTATGGAAAGCTATTGCGCCAGTTTAAAGGAGCGTCTAAATCAGCAATATATATAGAAGGAGGAAGTAAGATAGAACAGTATAATAAGGAGAATATACCTGAGCTACTAAATACTGCATTCTCCCTATTAATGAGAAAGAACTATGCGAAGTACTACAATCACAATGATGTGTATGTGGGGTATTACGGTCAGTTCTTCAATGAAGCTCTAAAGGTACACAGTGCGATAGGGTATGAGGATAGAAGCCCGCTGTATAATAATGCGAATGGCTCATTCTATAAGGGTAGTAGAGCCTATACCTCTAATGATCCGTTAGCTCCTCTAGATATGAACAGTAGTCCGATCACGAATCATCATCTATACAAGTTTAGAGTTGGTACTACGCTATCCTTAGGGATGAACTATGTAAGCTATCCTGACAAGCGTATCTATATGCGCAATCCTAACTATCCTCTGATAGAGGTGAACTATGAAAAGGGATTCAGTGGTAGTGAGAAAGGATTAGAATACGATAAGCTAGAAGCTAGGTTCAGCCAAGGACTAACGGTGAGTAATAAAGGGAGATTCGAGTATAATGTATTAATGGGTAAATATTTTGGAGCTGATGGTATCTCTTATGTGGATAGAAAACACTTCACAGGTAACGAGACTCATCTAAACATCACGAATGATAGATTGACCTCGTTTAACCTATTGCCGTATTATGCTCTAAGTACGAATAAGTCTTATGTAGAGAGTCATTTTGAGTATGATTTTAAAGGATTCTTGATTAATAAGGTTCCTTTGCTAAGAGAGACAGGATGGAATGTAGTATTAGGGTATCACAATGCTATGGTAAGTGATATAAAGCCATATCACGAGTTTACAGCAGGTCTGTCTAACTTCGGATTTGGTAAGATTAATTTCTTCCGTATAGACTATGTACGCTCATATCAAGGTGGGGCGTTTGCTAAAGACGGTATTATGATAGGAGTGAAGAAGAACTTCTAGTTAATCTTCCAGTATTGTTAGATATAAATAGCCCTTATAATCCATGTAGTGATTATAAGGGTCTATATGTAAAGGGATATAAAAAAACACCTCATCTAGATCAGATGAGGTGTTTTTACTATATATCGTTTTCTTATTAGAAGTTCGATTTAAATTGTTCTAAGAAACGTACATCGTTCTCAAAGAACATACGGATATCTCCGATTTGGTATAATAGCATAGCAATACGCTCTATCCCCATACCAAAGGCAAAACCACTGTACTCAGTAGGGTCGATATTACAGTTCTTAAGAACGTTAGGGTCAACCATACCACATCCCATGATCTCTAACCACCCTGTACCTTTAGTAATACGGTAGTCTGTCTCAGTCTTTAATCCCCAATAGATATCTACCTCAGCACTAGGCTCTGTAAATGGGAAGTATGATGGACGTAATCTAATCTTAGATTTACCAAACATCTCTTTAGTGAAGTATAACAAAGTCTGTTTTAAGTCAGCAAAAGAAACATCTTTATCAATGTAAAGACCTTCTACTTGGTGGAATATACAGTGTGAACGAGATGATATAGCTTCGTTTCTAAATACACGCCCTGGAGATATAGTTCTCAGAGGTGGTGTATTCTTCTCCATATAACGAGTCTGTACAGATGAAGTATGTGTACGTAATAGTTGTTCTGGATTCGTCTGAACGAAGAATGTATCTTGCATATCACGAGCTGGGTGATACTCTGGGAAGTTCAACGCAGAGAAGTTATGCCAATCATCTTCAATCTCAGGACCTTCAGAGATATTAAAACCAATGTTATTAAAGATATCAACGATTTGGTTCTTCACTAGTGAAATAGGGTGTCTAGACCCGATCTCTAGAGGGTAACCTGGACGTGTTAAGTCTCCATAAAGACCTTGCACATCTTTAGATTCTAGTTCATCTTGAATAGATTTTACTTTATTCTCGACAGTGCTTTTTAATAGATTGATAGCTTGACCAAACTCTTTTTTCTGCTCATTAGGCACCGTTTTAAAGTGTGCAAATAAGTCGTTTAAAATTCCTTTTTTAGATAAGAATTTAATTCTAAATGTTTCAAGCGTCTCTTTATTATCGGTGTTAAAGTGTTCCGCTTCACCGATGTATTCTTTTATTTTATCTATCATCTTAAGTAAAGTAAAAAGCAAATTTACTGCTTTTCAATTAGACATAAAATTATAAACAGCTATAATTTTTATAATTGTTTCTTATGTTAGTCAATAAACTTACTTTCTAAGAAGTAATTGACTATCGCTTCTTTCATTAAAACCGATTGTTCACCTGCTTTAAGGCTAGGTAGGTTTTCTTTTACATTATAGTGTGGCCATCCGTCCTGGTCAAAGTGATCAAACTCGTAATAACCATAAGGTTCTAATAGACGACAGATAGCAATATGCATTAAGTTCACTTTGTCATCTTTTTTATATCTCTTTTTGATTTTACCTAGTTCTTGTACTCCGATTAAATATATGATAGCTTCTAAGTCTAGTGTCTCTCCGTCTCCGAATCGGTCAGATACTTTCTGAACGACAGCGTCCCATCTAGCTTTTAATTGTTCGTCTCTTGCCATATTGTTAGTTGTAATGGTGACAAATATACTACAGTTCTTCTCTATTGTAATTAATAGAATTGTAATATCTTCGCACAGAATATATTTGAGTATTTATGTTTTTAGATATTATATGCCTTATCGCCGTTATTTTTGCTATTATAAAAGGAGCTAGAGATGGTTTTTTTATTTCAGTAGTTTCTTTTCTATCTCTATTTATCGGAATAATAGGAGCATTGAAATTCTCAAATATTCTCAAAGAATTTCTGATGAATTCTCTAGGATGGGAGTCACCTTCTATTCCTTTACTCGCTTTTGTATTGGCTTTTGTGTTGGCAGTATTAGCTGCACGCTTCATCGCTCAGTTAGCAACTAAGTTTGTACAAGCGGTATTCTTAGGGCTGTTCAACAGACTTTTTGGGGCTGTATTTCAGATCTTGATCGTGATCCTAGTAGGAAGTATCTTTCTCTCTATATTCGATGAGGTTAACGCGATATTTAAGTTCGTCAGTCAGGAGACATTAATGAACTCTACTAGTTATAAAATATATGTATCTCTGTCTGAGTCAGTACTACCTAGTTTATACGATTTAGTTAAATCTCTGTTCTCTAAGAGTATCGATATGATACAGGATATAAAAGAACCCGAAACGATCTAGATATACTTAATCGTATTCTCTTCTATCCATCCTTCTTGTTGATCATCTAGTTTCACTCTGATCCACAATGCTTTTTTCTCTAAGATATACACTTTAGTACCCTCGTGTAGTTCTTTTAGTGTACGAGAGGTGTTCTTCGCGTCTTCTTTCAGGTTTACCTTTTCAGTAAATAAGATAGCAGCTGTAGTCTTAGAAGCATACTTCTGCTCAAATGTAGCTGCGTAGACACTACCTCCTATCACTAGGATAGAAACAAGCATCAATACAAAGCTAATACGCTTAATAGTACTGCTGTGATTCAGATAATATACCACAAAACACAATAGTACTACAAAGGCCATCACTGTGGCTAGTGTAGCCCATTGGTCAACGGATAGCTTCCCTAATGACTGGTGAATTATGTCTTCGTTATCATACTGCTTCACTATCATAATATCGTCTATAAGCTCTTTGCGCGCATAGTTTAGATTAGTCTCTATAGCGGTGTCACTAGGATTAAGCTTTAAGGCTTTCTCATAGTAATAAACAGCATTGACATAATCGCGTGTTTTATAATAAGCATTCGCTAGATTAAAGAATACTTCTGGTGAAGAAGTTTCTTGTTTCTCTATAACTTTAAAGGCTGTGATTGCTTCACTATATTTTTCTTTTTGATACAAGGCATTTCCCTTGTCAAATTGTTGTTTCCAAGAATCCGTTTGTGCCCATGTATGAAAGCTCAAAACAAATATAAAAAGAGTGATGATGTGTTTCATGTTGGTCTATTTGAATTGTTTTTCTAGTTCAGAGATTACTGTAATCGCATTGTCATAATCCTTATTGATATTAACCTGATCAGTCGGAGCGTAACGAGCCCATTCACAAGCGTTCTTTATATCCATAAAGTTCTTAATGGCTTCTTCAGTAATATTTCTATCTGTTAGAATCTCTGTAATGTTTTCATTGCTCATCTCACTAGTCACCATGTCTAGCTTCGCTTTTAGGAAGTTGTGCAGACAGCGCTCTAGTGCTTCATAGAACAATTCTTTATTATTGATGTTTTTCTTCGCTTCTCCTAAGTATTTTCTAGCTAGTCTATTGTTGTTTCTCAATCGGATACCATCTGTGTCTGACGCATATCTACGACGCTGTACCACTACAAGTAAGAATAGCGGTATAGCTGCAAATGGCAGTACTGTAAGGACGTAGAATAACGTAGTGTCCCAATATGTGCTAGTAGAAGCCTCTACTACTGTAGGTGTAGCTTTATTCGGTTGAAACAATTCGCTCTTATCTACTACGTCTGTGTCTTTTGCTTCTGTATTAGTTGGTAGGGTAGGCCCTTCTAGTACATTAATCGCTAAGCTGTCAATGTGAATAGTCTTATACTTCTTAGTACTTAAGTCAAAATATGAGAACTCCATAGGGTCAATCATATAATCCCCTTTATACTGAGGGATAATGATGTAATCGTTCACTCTGCTACCTTGCATACCATGTACCCCAGAAGTAATCTTATCTGAACTAGTAGGGTCATACATCTCTAGAGCAGAGTGCGCAGTAGGGGTGGGAATGGTCAATAAATCCAAGTTACCCTTACCTGCAACTTCAACTTTTAGGTTTAGTTGTTCACCTGATTTAAGGCTTGTCTTAGTTGGTGTTACTTTAAATGTAAATGTCCCAACACCTCCAGAGAAATTGTCAGGCTTACCTGCTTCAGGAAGGTCTTTTGCCTTGATTGTTACTCTACCTGTACTGTATTCTTTCTCCATATACCCAAACTCTGGATATCCGAAGAAGTCACGTCTACCTGTAGGAACTTCTGCTTGTATCATTAACTCAAGAGGATCTATACTAAGATTACCTGCTTCTTGGGCCATTAATACATCTTGTTTTAATATAATGTAGTTATAATCTGTTCCTTTATATTTACCTAGTTTCACTTCAGGTCGTCTAGGGATGTCTACATTGTGCACCCAGAACTTCTCATAAGTAGGTATTTTTCTTCCTGTATATCCTGCGATATTGGTATTGAAGTACAGTTTATATGTTATCGTTACAGGTTCGTTTATATAAGGATTCTGATTCGTCACCTCAGCGACTAGATGTATTTCATCTAGAGCTTTCTGCTGTACTTGATTATACTGCTGTCTAGGGTCTTGCTTTGCTACAGCATCAGATACTGTAATGGTAATCGGTTTGGTTTTATAGACCTGTCCATCTATTTCTATAGATGCTGAACCTATAGATAAAGTTCCTTTCTTCTTCGGTTGTAAGAAGTAAGAATAGGTTTTATTAAAAGACTTTTTACCATTTGTCCAAGCGTAGCTAACAGATTGGTTAGGCCCTCCAACTACAGTGAAATTGTCAAAACGAGGTGGAGAGAAGTTATCTCCATCTTGATTCATAGCAAAGTCAACGCGAACATTGTCGTTAAGCGGTATGTTATCTCTACTTACTGTTGCTTCAAAGCTGATTTGAGCTAAGATTGCTTGAGTGCAAATCAGAGCGAATAATAATATGTAGTAACGCAGTGTTTTCATTGTATTCTACCAGTCTTTTTTTCTTTGTTCATTTTGTCCAGCAGGTTGTCCTTTCTCTGGTTTACCACCTTTAGGACCTCTATTAATTAGCCTCTGCTGTACATCTTTTTCATTTTTATTCATCGCATCTAATATTCGATCCATCTGATCTTGATTAGGTGTTTTAGGGTTATTCTGTTTAGATTGATCTTTTTGATCGTCTTTTCCTTTATCGTCTTTATCCTTATCATTCTGACCATCTTTGTTCTTGTCATCCTGATCTCCTTTATCATTTTGATCTTGATCTTTCTTGTCTTGATCGCCTTTATCCCCTTTGTCTTTATTATCTTTATTTTGGTCTTGATCTTTGTTGTCCTTGTTTTGGTCTTTATTCTGATCTTGATTATCCTTATTCTGATCTTTGTTTTGGTCTTGATTATCCTTGTTGTCTTGATTGTCTTGAGGATTCTCTTTGTTCATTTTCTTCGCTACAGCGTAGTTATAACGCGTCTCATCATCTTTAGGATTGTTTAATAAAGCCTTTTTGTAAGCTTGTTCTGCTGCTTGATAATTCTTAGATTTCATATAAGCATTCCCCAAGTTATGGTAAGCTTGGTGCTTAGCTTCTTTGGTTGTCGCTTTTTGTATCGCTCTAAGGTAGGCAGCTTCTGCTTCTTTGGTTAATTGCTGTTTGTATAAAGAGTTTCCTAAGTTATAATCAGCTACAGACTTACTGTCTTTAGAATTAGCTATTCTATAAGAAGATTCTGCATGAGTATAATGTTTGTTCTCGAATACTTCATTACCTGTGCTCAGTGCTCTACCAGCAGACTGTGCAAATGAGTAAGCAGTAAACAATAAAAATATCGTGATGTAGAATGAGTTTTTCATAATTAATCGCATGCTATTCTTTTTCATTGAACAAATTAAGTTTCTTCATCCAGATAGTCTTTCTTTCTAGTATGAATAAATCGATAAAGATCAGTAAGAAAGCAAATCCTAAGAACCACTGATATTGAGATTGGTACTCTGCGATTTGTTGATCTTCAAAATCTGTTTTTTCTATTTTGCTAAGGTCGTTTTTAATAAGGTCTACAATCTCTTGCGTATTCGAACCGTAATAATACTTTCCTCCAGTAGCATCAGCTATATATTTAAGCGTAGATGGATTGAGCTTTGTAGTAACGATCTCATTGTTCCAATCTCTTTTATATTCCACGCCTTTAGGTGTCTTAATAGGGATAGGTCCTCCTGCCTCTGTTCCTACACCGATGGTGATAATCTTTACTTTCTTTTCTTTTGCTATTTTGATAGCATTCTCCATTTCTTCTCCGTGGTCTTCTCCATCAGAGATAAGGATCATGACTTTGCTTGTATTGGGATTGTCATAGAAATTAGAAGCTACATAGATAGCGTCCTCAAATGCGGTACCTTGTGAAGAGACCATATCTGTGTTCATCGTCTGAAGATACATCTTAGCTACGTAATGATCTGTAGTAATAGGCAACATCGGGAATGCCGTACCTGCATATCCTACTATACCTATTCTATCTGGTCCTAGATTATTGATAATCTGAGAGACTAGTTGTTTCATCTTTGCCAATCTATCAGGAGCCATATCCTGAGCTAACATACTCTTAGATACGTCTAATGTGAATACGATATCAACACCTTGTCTTTTGACTGTAATAACCTTTGTTCCTATCTTAGGATTGATTAAAGCAATTACAATAGATATTAGAGCTACTAGATAAATAGATGCCTTAATGATTGGTTTATTCTTAGATTGATTAGGTGCCAAAGTTTTAATTGCTTTAGCTGTAGCAAATGATTGTTGCTTCTTTTTCTTCCACAAGATATCCCCAATAAAGATTAAGATCAATATTGCTATGATTGAAAATAGAAAAAGATATTGTTTATTGTCTAACTCCCACATAATCTATTATATGAATCCTCTGAATAATGTTTTTTGTAATGTGAAATCAATACACAATAGAATAAAGGCAAGTAACACTAAGAATTGAAACTTGTCATCAGATTTAACGAACTTCTGTTCGTCAATCTTCGTTTTCTCTAATTGATTGATTTCTTCATAAATTGCTTTAAGCTTACTAGTATCTGTTGCTCTAAAGTATTTACCTCCTGTTGTCTTAGCGATAGACTTCATAAGCTCTTCATCTAGTTCTACAGGTACTTTCTCATATACTATTTCACCGTTCTCTCTTATTCCTACTGGAGATTCTGCTAACCCATTAGTACCGATACCAATAGTATATACTTTAATATTGTACTCTTTAGAGATCTCAGCAGCTAATGTAGGGTCTACTGTACCCGTATTATTGACACCATCTGTAAGAAGTATGATAATCTTACTTTTAGCAGGGCTGTCTTTTAATCTGTTTACTGATGTCGCTAAACCTACACCTATAGCAGTACCATCTCTTAGTACATTGTCATATTTTATACTCTTAAGGTCATTTAGTATCAGTAATTTATCACTAGTCACTGGCGTCTTAGTATATGCTTCAGCAGCATAAATAACTAATCCTATACGATCTGTCACACGTTGTGATACGAAGTCTGCAGCTACAGTTTTTAATGCTTCTAAACGGTTTGGTTTTAGATCTCGTGCTAACATACTTCCTGATACGTCCATAGCCATCACGATATCGATACCATGCGTAGAGTGTATCTGTGAATCTACATTCACGATTTGAGGTCTAGCCATACCCACTATAATGGCACTAAGGGCTAGTACTCGTAAGATAATAGAAATAGGCAATAACTTAACTAATAGTGAAGTATGCTCTTGTACACCTTGTATAGTGCTTAGCTTGACAGTAGCACGCTGTTTCTTTCTGTTTTTATACCATACAAATAGGACTATTGGTAATAGTATAAATAACCAGAAGAACTCAGGATTGGCAAAAGTTATATTCTGTATCATTGTTATTTCTCCTCTTTTTTATACTGTATTGAATCAAACATACGTTCTACTAGCTTAGGAGCTATCTCATCTTCTGCTAGATAGAATATCCATACTTGATCTTTGTTAGCACCATTGTCTGTTAATACTCCTTCGAAAATTACTTTTTCTTCTACTTGACTAGTTGGATTCTTGAATGCAAACTCACCATAAACAAGTGTCCCTAGAATACCATTTGCATTCTCAAAGCGTTCATCTTTATACTCTAAGTTTTCTATTTTATTGTTTTGTGTCAGCAATGAAATAGAATAAGTAATCAATTCCTTATCAGTATATTTATATTCCTTAGTGGTAACTACATTATTTAATACAATGTGAATAGGGTCTTCTAGTACACCATATTTAAATTGATTAAGTGATGATATACCATCTGGTTTTCCTTCTTGCAATAAAGGTTCATTCTTACGGATTAGAACTTCAGGAGTTGAGATAGTCAGTCCTGGAGCAGTACCATACGTACTAGTAATCCATTCTTTGTTCATCAGTTTCTTCGTATTGTTGAATGTAAACCAATGATAGTCTTCTTTAGCAGAAGTATTGATAATATACACTATCCCAGTCACAACAACTAAGAAAGCTGTGATGGCTGTAGGGATCCATATACGTATTCTTTTCTTTTTCTTTTTACTTTCCTCTCTTCTTCTGATTAACTCTGTTTGTGTTGCAGCAGAGATAGGATAAGCTGTATTGATACTGTCTATGACATTCTGTATCTTAGAAGTATCTGCTGTTATTTCGCCTTCAGTAGGCTGAGACTTAGCGAACTTAACTAAGTCCGCAGATTCTAGAACTCGTTTTAATTCGTTAATCACCACAGGATCTAGCTTTACCTTCTTATCATTTAAAGTAGCCTTAAGAATAGTGATAATTTCGAAAGTCGTCAATTCTTTCGCTGAGATTCCAAAAGTATCTTCTATAAACCCCCTAGTGATAATACTCATATCAGAATAGTATGGTTTAGCATCACCTCTATTCCAGTTTTTCTTCTCTTCTAGTTTCTTAAGTTTTTTAACTGCTTTCTCATAAGGAGTTTTGTATTTATCATCCTCCGTAAGGTTCTTCTCTTGTTGTCTTCTGATATAGATATAGATACCTATTCCTGCTAGTATAGCGATGAAGATAAACAGTAGATAATACCAATCTGTAGAGAAAGAAGCTCCTTCTTTAGAGATTGACTTGATCTCATAAAGAGGTTGTTTTAATGTATCTACTGCTACATCTTGTACATGTATCTGTATAGAGTCTGTATGAAATAGCTTAGCATCTACTATAACAGGTACAGCAGGAATACTAAAATCACCTGGGTCGAATTGAGTCAAGTGATATTTCTTAATAAGCTCCTGTGTATTATCATTCTTAATCGTATCAATAGGGAATGACTCTACTACATCAAAGTTCCCTATCTGTTCTGTTGCAGGAAATGTAATTAAACTCCCTGTGTTAGAATGGGCCTTTATGGTGTATAGAAAGGTGTCTCCTATTTTTATAGCAGTAGTATCTACTTGCGTTTCTACTCTATTTTGAGCTAGAGTAGAGAAAGTAGCAACTAAAAAAATAATAGCGATATGTAGAAAATTAGATTTCATTGTCCTTATCTCGATTTAAAGTATCCTAGTAATTTTTTGACATAACTATCGTTTACTTCAATATTGATAGTTCCTGCTCCACATTTTTGAAATACTTTGGTAAAGTTTTCTTCTTGCTTGTGGAAGTGAGAAGCATAGGCTTTTCTTACACTAGCATCAGAAGTATTGATTAACTGTTCTGTATGAGTCTCTGCATCGAATACATTGATAAGACCTACATTAGGAAGTTCTTTCTCTCTTTTATCGTAGATTCTTATGCCTGTAATATCGTGTTTTTTTGCCGATATCCTTAAAGTCTGTTCAAAAGAGTGTGTAATGAAGTCTGAAAGCACAAAGACAATAGCTTTCTTCTTGACTACCTTCGAGAGATACTCAAGAGCAAAGCCTACATCTGTCTTTAGACTTTTAGGTTTGAAGTCGATAAGCTCTCTAATGATTCTCAGTACATGTGTTTTTCCTTTTTTAGGAGGAATGAATAACTCTATCTGATCAGAGAACAGTATTAGACCTATTTTATCATTGTTTTGAGTAGCAGAGAAGGCAAGTGTAGCAGCTATTTCGAGTACAATATCCTCTTTAAACTGATCAGTAGACCCGAACGCTTCCGAACCACTCACATCCACTAAGAGCATCATTGTTAACTCACGCTCTTCTTCGAATACTTTGATATAAGGCTCATTATAACGTGCAGTAACATTCCAGTCTATAGCCCTTACATCATCGCCAAATTGATATTGACGCACCTCTGAGAAGGTCATACCTTTCCCTTTAAAAGAAGTGTGATACTCTCCCGAAAAAATATGGTCACTTAATCGCTTTGTTTTTATTTCGATCTTCTTGACCTTCTTTAAGATATCTTTGGTTTCCATGACTATACAGCTTTCAAATTAACAAAATCATCAAAACCTATCTACACTTAACTATAAATAGGTTTTGTATATTAAAAGTTATCCTTGTTCTACTAAGGAACTTCTATTTCATTTACGATTTGGTTAATAATATCTACAGAAGTAATATTCTCAGCCTCTGCTTCATAAGTAACCCCAATTCTATGGCGTAATACATCTATTACTACTGCTCTTACATCTTCTGGAATTACATACCCTCTCTTTTTGATAAACGCATAACATTTAGCTGCTAGAGCTAAGTTGATACTTCCACGAGGAGAGGCACCGAAGCTAATCATAGGTTTTAACTTCTCTAGTTTAAATTGTTCTGGATAACGAGTAGCGAAGATAATATCTAAGATATATTTTTCTATTTTCTCATCCATATATACTTTCTTAACAGCTTCTTGAGCTCGTTGTATTTGTTCTAGAGTTACTACAGCATTAACTTGAGGTTTCTCACCAGCTAAGTTTTGACGGATAACAAGTCTTTCATCCTCTAATTTAGGATAATCAATAACTGTCTTAAGCATAAAACGGTCCATCTGTGCCTCTGGTAGAGGGTAAGTACCTTCTTGCTCTACTGGGTTTTGAGTAGCCATAACTAAGAATGGCTTGTCTAGTTTGAATGTGTCATCACTGATAGTTACTTGTTTCTCTTGCATCGCTTCTAGTAATGCAGATTGTACCTTAGCAGGAGCACGGTTAATCTCATCCGCTAGAATGAAGTTAGCGAATATAGGTCCCTTTCTGATCGAAAAGTCATTTTCTTTTACGTTATAGATCATTGTACCGATAACGTCTGCTGGTAATAAGTCAGGCGTAAACTGGATACGGTTAAATGTTCCATGTACTGCTTTAGATAAAGTATTAATGGCTAAAGTTTTTGCTAATCCAGGTACTCCTTCTAATAAAATATGCCCCTGTCCTAACAAACCAATTAAAAGTCTATCGATCATATGTTTCTGACCAACAATAACTTTATTCATCTCCATGGTTAGGATATCGATAAATGCACTCTCTCTTTCTATTAATTCGTTTAATTCACGGATATCATAATTAGATCCTGTTGTGTCCATATCTATAGTTTTTTTTCTAAAGTAATATACTTTTCTGATTCTTACCGCAAATTCAAAAAATATTCTCTATTAAGTTGTTAATGTATGGTTAAATATAACAAAGAGGTTTCTGATTTAGGTCTGAATTGTGAGTTTCTTTTTATAATTTTAAGAACAAAACAAGAATGTTGTGATTAATAAGCGATTACTTATTAAAAATTTACTAGCGCATTATGATGAGAATAGCTTTTATGATAAGAAGAGGCAACTCAATCTGCACAGTAAATCAGGCAAAGCTAAGTTTTTAAAACATATCTGTGCTTTAGCGAATTCAAATCCAGACAATAGCTCCTATTTATTAGTAGGGATAGAAGATGAAGATAACGAAATAGTAGGTGTAGACTTCTATGATGACAGTAAGATTCAGAACTTAGTCAACGCTTATTTAGATAACCCTCCCCTTATCACCTATGATAATGTGGCTTTTAATGACCTACCCAAAGATAAGGTAGTAGGTCTTGTCTCTATTCGATCAGGTATCGGTCTAACGACGTTTAAGCGGTCAATCAGTGAGATAGCAGAAGGAAGTTATTTCGTGAGGATAGGCAGTACCTCTGTTCCTGATGCAGTAGTACCTCGTAGCACGAATAGGGAAATAGTAAAAAGCATAGAGAAGAACTCTCAGAATGATCTAGCGAGTATCTTAGATAGTGTTATCACCTTTATGACAGATACGCATCGAGATATGAAGCCGAGATATAATGTTTTTAGAGAACAATTTATCATCTGTTGGGCAGGTAATAAAAAGATGGTTAGGGGGATGCCTTTCTATTCTAGAGTTGATATAGAGTTCGTCAATGAGCAGATTAAGTTGTTTTATTCAGATCTAGACTCTGTCACGATTGCGTATAATGGGCATAAGTTTGTGATAACAGAGTATCTAAATCTAGGGCTGAATGATAAGACGAGTTATTACCCATTCGAAGAAGTGATGATCTCCTTCTCAGAGAACGGGACTTATTCTATGACCAACACAGTCTTGTTTAAAGCACCATCCTATAACAGGAATATCCTTGGGCATATCTACGGATCTAGTCTTAATGTTATTTATAAACTTCAGAACAACCTTAAACTGACTTCTAAGGAAGAACGTGTGTTGGGTAAACTATGTTTTAATATGATGCTGTGTTACCTAAACGGTTTTGAAGATGCTAAAGATGAACTAATCTCCGTTAAAGATTATCTAAAATATTCGAATGACCCTCAGCTCTTTATAGCCTTTAAGGAAGTAATGCGTATCTTGCGTAAACTGAAATATGAAACAGAAATAGATGAGTAGAACACTAGTTATAGGAGATATACACGGTGGTTATAAGGCGCTATTACAAGTGATGGAACGCGCAAAAGTAACCCCTTCAGATAAATTAATTTTTTTAGGAGACTATGTAGATGGGTGGAGTGAATCTGAGAAGGTAGTAGAGTATTTATTAGCTTTGAAGGAGACACATAATTGTACATTCTTAAGAGGTAACCATGAGACGCTTTTAGTGAATTGGTTAGAAACAGGTAAGGAGAATAAATTATGGGAAGGCAATGGAGGAGACGCTTCTGTTAAGTCCTATTCTTTAGACAATATCACAAAAGAAATGAGAGAGAAGCATCTCCATTTCTTTAGAAACTTACAGAACTATTATATCGATGAGAACAATAGACTCTTCGTTCATGCAGGTTTTACGAACTTAAGAGGAGTGAAGGACGAGTATATTGAAGAAGGCCTTTATTGGGACAGAACGTTATGGGAGATGGTATTATCTATGGATACAACGATCAGTAAGGAAGACATTAGATACCCGAAGAGATTGTTGCACTATCACGAAATCTTTATAGGACATACACCTGTTACTAATTATGGTTTTAAGTATCCTATGAACTTTGCCAATGTATGGAATATAGATACAGGAGCAGCATTCTTAGGACGTATTTCTATTCTAGATATAGAGACAAAGGAGTATTGGCAGAGCGATGTAGTCGCTGAGCTATACCCAGATGAGGAGGGAAGGAACCATAAATAAAAAACACTTTTATTATATTTGTCACACACAATCTTGTTATATGAAGAAAATATATTTAGTACTATTACTCTTAGTAGGTACAGTAGGAGCTAGAGCACAGGCTGTTAATGAAGTAAAAGTGAATGTGTTTAATACACTTGCACTAGCATCAGTAGAGATCGGGTATGAGCACTTTATTGGGCACAACCAGTCGATAGGAGCTAATTTTAATATCAACGACCGTTTTTCTTACCACAAAGAAAAAGGAGGAAAGAACCAAAAGTTTAATACCAACAGTTTAGTTGTTAACTATAACTACTATTTTGGGTCAGGGAATGATGCACATGGCAGTGGTTATGTAGTATCTCCTTTCTTGAAATACCGCTTTGGAGATTTTAAAGAGAATCTATGGTCAGAAGCAGCAGATACATCTATTAGAACTAAAGTAGATATGAATAGCTTCATCTTTGGAGTAGGCTTCGGGTATAAGTGGGCTTTAGGAGACTCATTCACGATTCATCCTTTTGCAGATATTGCGAGAAACTTCAGTAGTGAAGTGAATGACAGATTCTCTGCTATTGAGTTTAATGCAGGGATTAACTTAGGATATAGATTCTAAACACCTAGATAATAGAATAAAATAGAGGGTGCTTACTAACTGTAAGCACCCTCTATTTTTATAAGTATAGACTAGAAGTCAAATTTAATACCTTGTGCTAATGGTAACTCTGTACCATAGTTGATTGTATTCGTCTGTCTTCTCATATAAGCTTTCCACGCGTCTGACCCAGACTCTCTTCCTCCACCAGTCTCTTTCTCACCTCCGAATGCGCCTCCGATCTCAGCACCAGATGTACCGATATTCACATTAGCGATACCACAGTCAGAGCCTGCATGAGATAAGAATAACTCCATTTCTCTCATACTATTCGTGAAGATAGAAGAAGATAGCCCTTGAGGCACCCCGTTTTGCATAGCGATAGCCTCTTCGATATCTTTGTACTTCATGATGTATAAGATAGGTGCGAATGTCTCAGCCTGTATAATTTCGTAAGTATTCTTACCTTCTATGATACACGGTTTTACATAACATCCACTCTCATACCCAGCACCTTCTAGTACACCACCTTCTACGATGACCTTACCACCTTCAGCTTTTGCCTTTTCTATAGCGTCTAAGTAATCTTTTACAGCTGCTTTATCGATAAGTGGTCCTACGTGATTAGTAGCGTCTAATGGGTTCCCTATTTTTAATTGTGCATACGCCTTTTGTAGTACATCTACTGTTTTATCATATACGCTCTCGTGTACGATCAGCCTTCTCGTACTAGTACAGCGCTGTCCTGCAGTACCTACAGCTCCGAATACAGCCCCTACTAATACCATGTTGATATCAGCATGCTCAGATACGATGATAGCATTATTACCTCCAAGCTCTAGGATAGTATTACCGAAGCGTTCTGCTACAGTCTTAGATACATGTCTACCTATACGAGTAGACCCCGTGAATGACACTAGAGGGATTCTAGGATCCGTGTTGATTAGATCACCACACTCATTACCGATAACTAGGTTACATACACCTTCAGGGATATTGTTTTTCTTGAATACGCCAGCTACGATATTCTGACACGCTACACCACATAATGGTGTCTTAGAACTAGGTTTCCAGATACACACATCACCACATACCCATGCGATCATGGTATTCCAACTCCATACTGCTACCGGGAAGTTAAATGCAGAGATAACACCTACCACTCCGATAGGGTGCCACTGCTCATACATACGGTGCATAGGGCGCTCAGAATGCATCGTTAGTCCGTATAACTGACGAGATAGACCTACTGCGAAGTCACAGATGTCGATCATCTCCTGTACCTCACCTAGACCTTCTTGAAGGCTTTTTCCCATCTCGTATGATACTAGCTTGCCTAAGTATTCTTTTTTATTTCGAAGTTCTTCACCTATTTGTCTTACGATTTCGCCTCGTTTAGGAGCAGGTACTAGTCTCCAGCTTTTAAAAGCCTCCTCTGCAGT
This sequence comes from Myroides sp. C4067, assembly GCF_038039665.1. Taxonomy (NCBI): domain Bacteria; kingdom Pseudomonadati; phylum Bacteroidota; class Flavobacteriia; order Flavobacteriales; family Flavobacteriaceae; genus Myroides; species Myroides sp. C4067. The sequence continues at coordinate 18,694 of NZ_JBBPHJ010000008.1, read as the reverse complement.
AGCCATTACTTTTTGGTAATCTTCTTTTGTAGAAGCTTTTACTTTTCCGATAAGTTGACCGTCTACAGGAGAATAAGATTCTATAATCCTACCGTTAGAAAAAGAGTTAAGACCTGTAGAAGAACCATTGTTCTCTGCCACGAGTCCTAATTTTTCTAATACTTCCGAAATACCAAATTGGTTATTAGATGTCGTCATTTGTTTTTTTATTTATAGTTTGTAATTGATTGTTACTTGCTAATATAAAAAAAAAATTGACAGGGAGTGTAATGTACAGTAATCTACTATTCTACGAATTTTGCATCAGTAGGCATCACAGTCTGACAACACTTACAGGTTCTCAATTCTTCAGATGAGTAGAAATGTTTAAAATGAGGTAAGAAATCTTTCTCTATATCCGTCAATTCAAAATAGACTTCATATAATTTATGATTACAATTTTCGCAGAACCACATTAATCCATCTTTTGCCCCAGGGTCTTTTCTCTTTTTCTCTACCACTAGACCTACAGAGTTCTCTGTACGGATAGGTGAGTGAGGTACCTTAGCAGGTAGTAGATAAATGTCTCCTTCGTTTAAGGTAATGCGCTTGCGCTCGTTATTTTCTTGTATATCGATATAGATAGTTCCTTCTAGTTGAAAGAAGAACTCTTCAGCTTCATTATAGTGAAAATCCTTTCTAGCATTAGGGCCACCTACGACCATAATGATATAATCAGCTGCTTCAGGGTAAATATTTTTATTGCCAACAGGTGGTTTTAATAAATCTTTATTCTCTTTTACCCATTTAAATATATTGAATGATGACTGTGTACTCATAGTATGATATATGAATTAATTACTTCTGCTCAGCCAACTTTGTGGGTTATAGATATCTGTATTTCGAGACAGTAAGAACTTCAACACCGTCTGACCATTACTATTGGTACTGATTGACCCGATGTCTTGTTTTAGACTTACTTTATCTCCTTTTTTCACAGATACCTCACCTAAGTTTTGATAAACAGTTATATAATCTCCATGTTGTATTAATACAGCTTTATTACCACCAGGTAATACCTGTACCTGAAGCACATCCCCTCCGAATACTGCTCTAGCTCTAGCGCCTGCCTCAGTAGTGATCTCTACACCACTATTGTGTATCGTCAGCTGAGTCTGTACAGGGTGAGGCTGATCTCCATAAGGTAGAGAGATATATCCTTTAGCTACTGGCCAAGGAAGCTTACCTTGATTAGCTCTAAAGTTATCTGCTACGATTTTTCCTTCTGGAGTAAGCTCAAAGGCAGTAGCAGACTTCGTAGAAGCAGTAGACTTAGTTGTCTTCTTACCTTCTTTAGCGGCTTTCTCTCTAGCGATACGGTTCGCTTCTTCAATCGCTTCTTTGATCAATTGCTTGATTTTTCTATCGATTGCCTTTGTCTCTTCTTGCTTTTGTTTGATGTGTTTGTTATACTTTTGCTGATCTTTTTGTACGATAGACATTAGGTTCTTTTGTTCTCCTAAATCCTCTTGTAAGTTCTTTTCGTTCTGTTGTTGTTCAGTAAGTAGCTTTTGCTGTTTTGCTTTTTGTGTACTTAGTCTAGCTAGTGCCTCTTTTAGAGATTCAGCCTTAGCCTTTACCTCATCTGCTTGAGATTTTCTATAGTCAGCATATTGCTTCATATACTGTACTCGCTTATAAGCTTGAAGGAAGTTATCTGATGATAATACGAACATCAGTCTACTTTGGCTAGACTTTGTTTTATATGATTTTAATACCAGATCAGCATAGTCTTTTCTAAGTTTAGCCAATTCTGCTTCTAGGGTATTAACCTCTTTTTCTGTTTTAGAGATATTGCTATTCGTTACAGATATTTGTTTTTGAACATTGTTTATTAACTGTCTATTTAAGTTAATCTTACGGTTGTTCTCATCTATTTCTAATAGAATATTTCTCTCTTTTGTCTTTTCTTTTTTAAGTAAATCTTTGACAATATTTATCTCCACTAAGATTTGCTGCTTTCTACGCTCCAGTTGTTCTTGCGTTTCTTTCTTTTGCCCGTAAGCAAAAACAGTACATATTAATAATAAGGATAAATACGCTCGTCTCATTTGTGGATTACTTCTTGTTGATCTTATTGTTTTATTCCGACTTGTTTATAACCTGCTGGAACCTTGTAATTAAAGTTCAAGTTATCATTAAAAGTCACATTGTCATAACGAATGTTCAAATGTATGCTTTTTTCTTGTCTTGCATCTATATTTATTTCAGTAGGAGTCGTATATTTTCCCACTTTTTTATATTCTGGATACGAAATAGTGACAATTCTATTGCTAGATGCTTGAGATATCTCTTCTTTTTTCAATAATCCATTTTGGTCTTCGAAGAAATAAGCAGATTGAATATCTTCTTCTACCTTAGCTTTGATTTTGTGCAATCCTTCTTCTATAGATGCTTCATACTTATTAGTTCCCGACTGAGCATCTAGAGCCTGACCTAATAGCAGATTCTGAAACTTAGTATAGTTCAGGTCTGTACCTAGCCACTGACTTAGCATACTGAAGTCTCCTTTGAAGAATACCTTATTCCATTTCTCATAGTACTGCACCCCTTCTGGAGTTACATATACCTTAGCTATCGGAATACCTATAAAGCGAATGTTCAGCAAGATCTGTTTATCCTTTTCGATAAAGATATCCATAGAGAACTTCTTAGAATCGTTATCCGCCTCATAAGACGCAGAAGAGCGAATAGCAGTGGTAGTGAAGTCTACTATTTGTTTATTGTGGTTGTTTAGAATCGTAAGCACAGTTTTAGCATTACTAGCCTCACTCTCGTCTAGTATACCATCCATGTTCTTCTTCTTACATCCTACGACTAGAAATAAAGTACATATAATAAGTAGGGATATCTTTTTCATAATTGTCTAAAACTATTTTATAGTAGCAAGATAGATAAAAAAAATCCGTTTTAAACTTTATTTAAAACGGATTTAATATTTTAGAGTCTGTTCCTGTATTCAATAAGGATGCAGATATAGTCAAATAAATATATCAACAGAGTATACAGGCGACGTCTATATCATGATTTAGTCTAGTACAGAGTAGTCTCCGATACTGATACTCGTATGCTTACCGTCATAAGTAGCATGGTTACCCACCATAGCATTATCTAGATTTGCATTTCTGATTGTAGAGTTTGTTTGGATAAGACTGTTTTTGATGGTAGCATTCTCTACTTTACAGTTGTCTCCTAGAGATACATTAGGTCCTACAGTTGCATTCACTAGTACTACATTCTCTCCGATATAACATGGACGGATGATCGTACTGTTCTCTAACACTACATTGCTAGATACATAGTTAGCGTTCTCTTGTTCTAAGAAACCTAGCATTCTATTATTCGTATCTACAGTTACATTTTTATTACCACAGTCCATCCACTCATCTACCTGACCAGGTACGAAGCGCATTCCTTTTTGCTTCATATTCTCTAGAGCGTCTGTTAGCTGGTATTCGCCCCCTTTGATAATATTATTATCTAGTAAGTACTCTAATTCTTTGCGCAACGTTTCACCACTTTTAAAGTAGTAGATACCGATGATTGCTAGATCAGAGACAAACTCTTTAGGCTTCTCTACGAAATCTACGATGTCGTTTTTATCATTTAGTTGTACTACACCGAATGCGCTAGGATCTTCTACCTGTTTTACCCAGATAACGCTGTCAGCATCTTTCTCTAGGTTAAAGTCAGCGCGGAATAACGTATCTGCATACGCTACCACGATAGGTCCTTGCATTGCTTCTTTAGCACATAGGATAGCATGAGCAGTTCCTAGAGCTTCGTTTTGATAACATATAGTCCCTTTCGCTCCTAGTTTAGCAGCGATAGCGATTAAGTCTTCTTCTACTTTTTTCCCAAAGCTCTCGTGGATGATAAATGCAATCTCATCTATCGTATCGTTAAGAACTTTAGCGATGTCTTCTACTAATCGGTGTACAATTGGTTTCCCAGCGATAGGGATTAATGGTTTAGGAACAGTTAATGTGTGAGGACGAAGTCTAGACCCACGACCAGCCATTGGTACAATAATTTTCATTTTCTAATATCTTTATATTACAATATCTATTTTACTCCAGTACTACCAAAACCTCCAGCACCTCTATCCGTATCAGTAAGTACTTCTACAGGTTGCCATTGGATTTGTTCGTATTTAGCGATTACCATTTGAGCAATGCGTTCCCCGTTCTCTATCACGAAAGGTTCTTTAGACAGATTGACTAAGATAATTCCTATTTCACCTCTATAATCAGCATCTATAGTACCAGGGCTATTTAGTAAAGTGATTCCTCTTTTTGCAGCTAATCCACTTCTAGGTCTGATCTGTGCTTCGTATCCCTCAGGTAGTTCTATAAATAGACCTGTAGGTACGATGGCTCTCTCTAGAGAGTTTAGCGTGATAGGTTTTTCTAAGTTCGCTCTAAGATCCATTCCTGCAGACTGATTCGTCTCATAATTCGGCAATGAATGTTTAGATTTATTGATGATTTTTACGGTAGTCATATCTATTTTTTAATGATTAACAAAGATAAAAAAGTTATGCTGATAAAAAGCATATTATGCGATTAAGTATGAGTATGATATTGTGTTTTTCATGTTTTTATAGGGATGGTCGGCTTGTGGTCGGCATATGATGGGCATGTGGTCGGCTAAAAAGTACTATAAAATAGCCGACCACCTACCGATCAATAGCCTAGCAAATAATGATCACAAGCACTAGACTCAAAGAATGAAGTTATAATCCTGCTGAAATGAGGAGATGTAAGCAAGGAGTTGTTATAAATTATAGCAATTCTGATCGATAGGGCACTTTAGATTTATTTCGGAGCTATTTTTGTGCTATTCATAAATATAATAATGAGAAGCGATGACCATAGATTTCGTTTAGATATCCTAATAAAGATTGTATTTTTGGTCTAAAGAGTTTCTAGATTTTAAACAGATGTATATAGACAATAAGTATTATCGACTGAGCACTATCCTCTATAGAGTGAAGGATATAGTAGATAAGGCTATATCGAATAACTACTTTTGGCTAAGGGCAGAGATAGGTCAACTAAAAGAAGACCGGAAGGGACATCTCTATCTAGAACTCGTAGAGCACAAAGATGGAGTAGTGCTAGCTAAGTGTCGTGCGAATATATGGCAGTCTAATGCCTATGTGATCAAAAAAACTTTAGGGGAGAATGCGAATGAGATACTGAAGAATGGGGCTGAGATCATGTGTTACTGTGAAGTCACGTTTAGTAATCTATACGGGATGTCTATAAATATACATCGAATAGACTTGTCTTACTCATTAGGGGAGGTAGAACGCATAAAACAAGAGAATCTTAGAAAGCTAGTAGAGCAGGGATATCATCAGCAGAATAAAGAACTGTATCTACCTGCTGTGCTTCAGCGCATAGCTTTAGTAAGTTCTAAAGGGACAGCGGGACATGCAGATTTTATAAAACAACTAGAGGAGAACGAGTATAACTTCGTCTATCATCTAGATCATTATGACTGTCAAGTGCAGGGGGATGGGGCTGTAGCGTCTATACAAGAGGCGCTGAGTGAGATAGAGCCAGATGCGTATGATGTGATCGTGTTGATTAGAGGGGGAGGATCGGCGCTAGACTTAGATGTGTTTAATCACTACGAGTTAGCAGTGACGCTAGCCACGAGTCATACACCAGTATTTACCGGGATAGGACATGAGACTGATAGTTCGTTATCAGACTTTGTAGCTAATCGCTATTTTAAAACGCCGAGTGCCGTAGCAGCTTATATCGTGGAGCGAACTGCTCTGTTCTATACGGATATCAGTAGGATGTATGAAGGCATTATGCAATCTTATAAACAGCATATCACTGTAGAACAGCATAAACTAGAAGTAGCAGAGAAGGAGATAAGGTTATATGGAGTGGCACAAGCCAAACAAAAAAAACAGAAACTAGGTACATTATCTAACAGACTGATAACAGAGGTGAGAAAACGCCTTCATACAGAAGAGTCGTTTATAGAGAGTGCGACGCAGTCTATCTCCTATCGGGCTCAACGCATAACAGGTAAAGAAAATCAGACGCTAAAAGAAAAAACGAAGCTAGTGGCTTATCTAGCACAACAGTGTATCGATGTACATCAACAACGACTGAATACTGCGCTAGAGAAACTGGTCTATCAAGCAAAAGGACAGTTGAAGAAAGAACGTGTGCGATTAGTAACCTTCGAAGAGATTACAACAGCCTACGACTTGAGTTCTATTCTAAGGAAAGGATTTGCGATCGTGATGCACAATGGACAACTGTTGAATGAACACCAAGAATTAAATATAGGAGATGAGCTAGAGATAGCGATCTATAATAAGAAGTATAGAATTATATTAGCAGAAATAAAAGAAGTGAAGCAATGGAACAACTTACTTATGAAAAAGCCGCTTTAGAATTAGAAGCAATTCTGAATAATTTAAAGAATGATGAAGTGACTGTAGACGAACTAGCGAGCAAAGTAGAACGTGCGTCTAAACTAATAGTGTTCTGTAAAGAGAAACTTACAACTACAGAACAACAAGTAGAAGGCATTATAGAGAAACTAGGATTATAAAATAAGAACACGGTCATAGAGATACTCCATGACCGTGTTCATCGTATGTAGTGTGCTATACTTAAGTCTTTCTTTCATGTCTAAGAGAAGACAGGCTATAGCGACCTGTTATAATCATGGTAATAAGTATCCTTAGTTACCAAACGAATCATGATTAGTAGTGCTGTTCTGTATGAAATGTCTTACGTCATCAGAAGAAGGCAACTCGAATACATCTAGGTGGAAATAATCTACAGCGGCTAATACATGGTCGAATATGTCTGCCATGATATTTTCATATACAGCCCATACAGTGGTATTCGTGAAGGTGTATATCTCTATCGGTAGCCCGTGCTCTGTAGGCTGTAGATGCCTTACCATCAGAGGATATTCTTTGTGAATATTAGGATTCTGCTGTATGTATCTCGTCACATACGCTCTAAACATTCCTATATTCGTTATTCTACGTCCATTGATAGGCATAGATTGATCAGCTTGTGTTCTCTCGTTGTATTCTTCTATTTCTTTTTGACGCTCTTCTATATACGGAGCTAATAGTTGTATCTTTTTAAGTAGTTCTATCTCATCCTTCTCTAGATAGCGGATAGAAGAGATTTTAATATTGATACTTCTCTTAATCCTTCTACCTCCAGAAGTTTGCATACCTCTATAGTTTTTAAACGAATCACTGATTAGAAGGTGAGTCGGTATGGTGGTGATTGTCTTGTCAAAGTTCTGCACCTTCACCGTACTTAGGTTCATCTCTAGTACTGTACCATCTGCTCCATACTTAGCCATCTCTATCCAGTCTCCTACGCGCACCATATCATTAGAAGAAACTTGAATACTCGCTACAAATCCCATAATGGTATCTTTAAATACTAGTATAAGAATGGCTGAGGCTGCTCCTAATGAGATTAAGAATTTAATAGGGTCTGTACCTGTGATGATAGAGAATATAATAATCCCAGAGAAGAAATAAACTAGTATGCTAGATACCTGTGCGTAGCTATCTAATGGTTTGTCTGCTAGACGTGGCTTGCTCTTTAGGTAATCTCGGATACTGCGTATAGTAGATCTAATCACTAAGGTCAGAGCCACTGTGACTAAGATATCCGTCAAGGACATCACAAACTTTGTTAGGTTCGGAAAACCTAAAAAGAAAATCGGAAATAAGATCTTCGCTAAGGCGATCGGAATTAAGTGTGTGACATTGTGAAAGAATTTATTTTCTACTAATAAGTCATCGAACGTCGTTTTAGTCTTAGAACTAAAAGTCTTTACTAAGACAATAAAAAAGTTCTTTAGAATATAATCTAAAATGAACATACAGATTGTAAATGACGTTAGTAATAGAATAGCTGTCACTACATGGGTAGCATATTCTGATAGATTTAAGAAGTCTAGCAGGTTGTAGAACCACTGATATAGTCCGTTGAAATCTTCTGTATTGATAATAGAGTTAATATTAGTAACTAGATAGTTATTAATCATCATGTAATTATGGCTTTTATATTTATAGCTCTTTTAATATAAGCATTATAGCAGACAAATACAAATGAGTACTGCTAATGTGTGTGAAAAGTAATTAATTTTTTAGAGAAATCACTTAATAAAAGTATAAACTGTTGAAAAAATAGGTGAGTCTGAAGAGAGTGTATTGTCATGATATAAAAAAAGGCGAAATGCTTAACATCTCGCCTTTTAGAGGGTATTTTATATTTTCTTTTAATGCTATAATTGATTCAGCATAGAGTTGATTTTATCCAGATTAGGAGTTAGGATAACTTCTATACGTCTGTTCTTCGCTTTGCCTTCAGCAGTGGTGTTACTTGCTAGCGGAGCATATTCACTTCTACCTGCAGCTGTAAGATTTCTCTTATCTATCTGAGGCGTTTGCTCTAGAATAGACACGATAGTTAAAGATCGTTTAGTAGATAAGTCCCAATTGGTCTTCACTCCATCTCCTAGATTACCTAATATCTTATCATTATCTGTATGCCCTTCTATCAGTACTGTGATATCAGGGTTATCAGCTAATACCTTGCCTAGCTCTACTACTGCCTCTTTTCCTTCATCACTGATCGTCCAACTACCAGATTTAAATAACAATTTGTTTTCCATAGAGACATAGACACGTCCATTTTTTTGTTCTATAGTCAGTCCTCTACCTTCGAATGCGTTTAGGGCATTAGATAAGTTGTCTTTTAGGGTACGCATCTGCTTATCATTAGCCGCTAAGATACTCTCTAGCTCAGCTACACGTCTTGATTTCTCTTCTAGTTCCGTTTTGGCTTTAGCTAGTCTAGCAGCCTCTGCTTTTAGTGTCTCAGCACTGTGTTGTTCTAAGTTGTTATAAGACTTCTCTAGATCTCTTAGTTTGTTCTGTGCAGCGACTATCTCAGCATTAAGATTACTTCTCTCTTGTTGAAGTTCTTTTAACTGAGCAGCTAGTTGTCTTTTGATATTTTCTAAGTCTGTATTAGAATTATTCATCAAGTCTAATTCACTACTTAGCTGTTCGTTTTCGGCTAACGCATCTTTGTACTGTTGATCTAGTTCATTGTATAACTTGCGTGTCACACATGATGATAACATGGTAAGCGCTAATAAGCCTAGGCTAATCTTTTTAATTGACATAGTTTGTTGTTTTATGAGGGAAAAATAGGGGTTATGCGTCTATCTCTACAAGTATTGGGCAGTGATCAGAGTGCTTTACATCAGGTAGTATAGTCGCGTGTTTTATCTTGCTTCTCATATTCTCTGTCACTAAGTGATAGTCTATTCTCCACCCTTTATTATTATTACGAGCATTCGCTCTGTATGTCCACCAGCTGTAGTTATGTGGCTCTTGGTTGAACATACGGAAGCTGTCTATAAACCCATTGTTGATAAACTTGTCTAACCATGCACGTTCTTCTGGCAAGAAACCTGATACTTTAGCATTGCGCACAGGGTCATGGATATCGATAGCTTGGTGACAGATATTATAGTCTCCACAGATCACTAGGTTAGGAATCTCTTTCTTTAGGTTATCGATATAGTTGAAGAAGTCATCCATATACTGATATTTAAAGTCTAGTCGCTCTATATTAGAGGCAGAAGGTAGGTATAGAGACATCACAGAGATATCGTCATAATCTACTCTTAAGTTTCTACCTTCGAAATCCATATAGTCTATACCTGTTCCGAATACTACGTTCTTAGGTTCTTGTTTACACAAGATAGCTACTCCACTATAGCCTGCTTTCTGAGCAGAATAATAGTATTGGTATGGATATCCAGCAGCTAGTATATCAGCTACAGGTATTTGATCTTCTTTTGCTTTTATTTCTTGTAGACATATAATGTCTGGATTCTCTTCTTGAATCCATTCTATAAATCCTTTGTTTATAGCAGCACGTATTCCATTTACGTTATACGAGATTATCTTCATATAAAATGAGTATGTAGTTTAAAAAATCAAAAATATAAAAAATATATTTTTTGATTTAATATCTTATCTTTGTTTTAATCAGTTATTTATACATTTTGTAATTTCTTTTTTATGAATTATAGTACTAGTCTGATAAAATAAAATGGAATAGCTGAAGATTTTAGTATATTTGTATTACTTAATTTTGAATTTTAATGGGGTTAGTAACGGCGAAAGAAGTAGCAAAGGCAATTAACGTAGATAAGTATGGTTTTCTAGGAACCTTTACGGGGTGGATGTTGATGAAGGCGCTTAAAATCACTACGTTAAATAAAATTTACGACCGCAATAAGCATTTGTCTAATCTAGATTTTTTAAATGCTATCTTAGAAGAATTTCAAATAGAATTTGAAATAGATCCAGAAGAACTTAAGAGACTGCCTAAGAAAGGGCCTTATATAACTATTTCTAATCATCCATTAGGAGGAATAGACGGTATTCTATTGCTTAAACTGATGTTAGAGCATGATCCTGATTTTAAAATTATCGCTAACTTTTTATTACATCGCATAGAGCCATTAAAGCCTTATATTATGCCTGTGAATCCTTTTGAGAACAATAAGGATGTTAAATCAAGCGTTATAGGATTAAAAGATACTTTAAGACATTTAAGTGATGGAAAGCCTTTAGGGATATTCCCTGCTGGGGAAGTGTCTACGTATAAAGATGATAAACTTATCGTAGATAAACCTTGGGAAGAAGGAGCGATTAAGCTGATAAAGAAAGCAAATGTACCTGTAGTACCTATTTATTTTCATGCAACAAATAGTAAGTTATTCTATTTCTTGTCTCAAATAAATCCTACGTTGCGTACAGCTAAACTGCCTTCTGAACTATTGACTCAAAAAAATAGAGTGATCAAAGTAAGGATAGGTAGACCGATATCAGTAGAAGAACAAAGTGAACACTATGATATAAATGATTATGGTAACTTCCTGCGTTTTAAAACATACTTATTGTCGAATGCATATAAGGATGAAGATATACGTAAATGGATTAAAGTACCTTCATTTAATTTCAAATTACCAAAAAGCGTGAAAGATATTATTGAGGCACAGCCAGTAGAGAAGATTTTAGAAGAGATTAATACGCTGAGAGAAGGTAATTATAGATTATTACAGAGTAAGAATTACGAGATATTCTTGTGTAAATCAGATCTAATACCAACGATTCTAACAGAATTAGGACGTTTAAGAGAAATTACGTTTAGACAAGTAGGAGAGGGAACGAATAATGAACTAGACTTAGATCAATACGATAAGTATTATCACCATATGTTCTTATGGGATAATGATACTCAACAGATTTGTGGAGCATACCGTATGGGATTGGGAACAGAGATTTATAAGAAATATGGAATCAATGGGTTCTATTTAAATGAGTTGTTCCGCTTTGAGTCTGAGTTATATCCGATGATGTCTCAGTCTATAGAGATGGGTAGAGCTTTTATCATTAAAGAGTATCAACAGAAGCCAATGCCTCTATTCTTATTGTGGAAAGGTATTGTACATACTACATTGAGATATCCTGAACACAAATACTTAATCGGTGGAGTGAGTATTAGTAATCAGTTCTCTGATTTCTCTAAATCATTAATGATTGAGTTTATGAGATCACACTATTTTGATCCTTATATCGCTCAGTACGTCACTCCTAAGATGGAATATAAAGTAAATCTTAAGGATAGTGAGAAAGATTTGATCTTTAGTGAGACAGATTCTGATTTAAATAAATTCGATAAGATCATTGAGGATGTAGAACCAGGAAAGTTAAGATTGCCTGTATTGATTAAAAAATACATTAAGCAGAATGCAAAGGTGATCGCTTTTAATGTTGATCCATTGTTTAATAATGCAATAGATGGTCTGATGTATATCAAGATTGCTGATCTACCAGAAAGCACAGTGAAACCTGTAATGGAAGAATTCGAAGCAGAACTTGAAAGAAAGATTCAAGAAGAAAATAACAAAAGCGAAAAGCAAGAGTCATAAAAAAAGGAGTTTCTATTGAAACTCCTTTTTGTTTTTAGTATAGTAATTTGATTTTGTCTATAATCGTTTGCGCTAGTTTTTCTTTGCTTTCTATAGTCCATCCTCCGATATGAGGGGATAGTAATACATTCTTAGCTTGTATTAAGTATTGCATAGGTTCAGGAAGAGTATTATCTGAGAACATATTCTCGAAAGAAGACTTCTCGTACTCTAATACGTCTAATGCAGCACCTCTTACTTTACCAGACTTTAAAGCTTCGACTAGATCTGTAGTATTGACAGACTTCCCTCTAGCTGTATTTATAAACCAGAAAGGCTTTTTGAACCCTTGGATTAGTTCCTTGTTGATGAGATACATGGTCTCCGGTGTCTGTGGAGTATGTAGGCTTAGGATATCAGCTCGTTCTTGTAACTCTGCTAAACTTACTTGTTTTGCATAGGCATTCTCTAGTCCTTCTCTGATATCGTGGAAGATTACTTCACAGTCAAACCCTTGTAGGCGTTTGGCAAAAGCATTTCCCATATTTCCATAGCCTATAATACCTACTGTTTTACCTTCTATCTCATGTCCTCTGTTTCCTTCTCTAATCCAGATTCCTTGTCTTACTTCTTGGTCGACTAAGTTGAGTTTATTCATTAGGCTTAGTAGCATCCCTAAGGCGTGTTCTCCTACTGCAGTTCTATTACCTTCTGGAGCAGCGATAAGCGCTATACCTTTAGTCTCTGCATATGCACAGTCTATATTCTCTAGTCCTGCACCGACACGTCCAATGAACTTTAAGTTAGTTGCTTTCTCTAAAAAAGATTGATCAATAGAAAAGCGACTTCGGATAATGATACCTTCATATTCGTGTATGTTTTCTGCTATTTCTTCTTTACTAGCAGTGTAGTTTTCTACATTTTCGTATCCTAGTTCTGCTAGTTGTGTAATCATTAAAGGATGATTACTATCTATATGTAATACTTTCTTAGTGTTCATGGTTGTGATGTAGCTTTAAATAATCTAGAAACCTAAAATAACCTTTGCAATTGAAAAGTAAATTAAGATTCCAAAGATATCATTACTTGTAGTGATAAAAGGACCTGTGGCTAAAGCAGGGTCTATACCATATTTATTCAGTAAGATCGGAACAAAGGTACCGATAAGACTAGCGATGATTATTACACTAATCAGTGCTATAGATACAGTGATACCTATGATATAATCTACCCCTAATAAGAAGTGACTTCCTAGCATCATCAGAATAGCAAGTAAGAAACCATTTAGTAAACTAAGCGTTACTTCTTTTCCTAATCGCTTCCATATAGATCCGGTGATAGAGTTATTAGCTAGTCCTTGTACGATAATAGCAGAAGATTGAACTCCAACATTACCTGCCATAGCCGCAATAAGAGGGGTGAAGAAGAATAGTACACCAAACTTCTCCATAGCTCCTTCAAAACTTCTAGATACATTAACAGCTACGAATCCACCTATCATGGCTAATATTAACCAAGGTAATCTAGCTCGTGTCAGCATAAGGATACTGTCATTAGCCTCTACGTCTTGAGAAATACCTGCTGCTAATTGGTAATCTTTATCTGCTTCTTCTTTAATAACGTCTACGATGTCATCTATGGTAATACGACCTACTAACCTTCCCATTTCATCTATAACAGGAATGGCTTCTAAGTCATACTTCTGCATAATACGAGCTACCTCTACATCTTTTGTATCTACTTTTACTGAGTCTACATTTCTAATATAGACATCACTAATATGGGTAGTAGTAGAAGAGGTAAGGAGGTCTTTTAGCGACAGTCTCCCTTTTAGCCTTCCTTCATTATCTATTACATAGATAGAGTGTACTCTAGATACATGCTCAGCCTGTTTGCGCATTTCTTTGACACAAGTAAGCACTGACCAATTCTCATTAACAGAGACATACTCTTTGGCCATTAACCCCCCTGCAGTGTCCTCGTCATAACGCAATAGTTCAACGATGTCCTTTGCATGCTCTAAATCTTCCAGCTCAGAAAGAACCTCTTCCTTCTTAGATTCTGGTAATTCAGAGATAATATCAGCAGCGTCATCCGTGTCTAATTCGTCTAACTCCTCTGCAATTTCTTTTGGAGATAGCGTTTTTAAGATCTTTTCACGGACATCTTCATTTAATTCTAAAAGGATTTCTGCTGTTACTTCACTATCTAATATATCGAATATGTATATCGCTTCTTCTCCAGAAAGCTCATTCATAATCTCTGCTATATCGGCGTAGTGTAAATCTTTAAGAATCTCTAATAATTCCTTTTCATTCTTTTCAGCGATTAAATCTTCGAATTGTTGTAAAGATTCTCTACTGATTTTAAACTCCATAGGCTTCTATTTTCTTTGTTAGTTCTATAAATTCTTTATAGTCTAATTGTTCTGGTCTTAAATTAAATACTTCTTCGGATCTTATTTCCTCTGGCAAGTTAAAGCTTTTTAAGCTGTTGCGTAATGTCTTTCTTCTCTGATTAAAGGCAGTTTTTACTACTGTAAAGAATAATTTCTCACTACAAGGTAGACTGTAATCTTCTTTACGGATCATACGCATTACTCCTGACTTTACTTTTGGAGGTGGGTTAAATACGTGTTCGTCTACAGTGAACAAATATTCTGTTTCATAGAATGCTTGTGCTAATACTGAAAGTATACCATAAGCTTTAGTTCCTTTTTTCTCACAGATACGTTCTGCTACTTCTTTTTGGAACATCCCTGAGAACTCAGGGATATAGTCTCTTAGTTCTAATGCTCTAAACACGATTTGTGTAGAGATATTATAAGGGAAGTTACCGATTACAGCGAAAGGCTCTTGATTAAAAGCACGTACTATATCGAATTTTAGAAAGTCTTGTGCGAATATATGGTCGTGTAGTTTGTTATAATGAGCATGTAGATAATCTACAGACTCTGTATCTATTTCTACTACGAATGTTTCTATCGGTTTGTCTAATATATATTTGGTTAGAACTCCCATACCTGGACCAATCTCTAATACCTTCTTATATCCTTCTAATGTCAAGGTATCAGCGATTCTCTTTGCGACACTTTCGTCAGTTAAGAAATGCTGACCTAAGTGTTTTTTTGCTCTTACTTTATCCATGGTTATCTTATTGATGTTCGCTGATTAATTCTAGTTCTGTTTTAAATGTTAGCATAAGCTCACCAAAAAGCCGTTTAGCCTCGTTCTCAAAACGATCAAAATCTTCTTTATAGAATTGATCTAGTAATTCTTTACTCTGTGTTTCGAATTGAATAGAATAAGTTTTTCCTCCCATTTCTTCTTCGATGAGTACTTTGACAATTTTAGCTTTGTCAAACTTTCCAGTTGCTAATATTCCTGGTATATAAGCGTTTTTTGTCCATTGCATCCATACGTCATGTGCGCTTTCATGAATGTTGACTGTGATATTATATATGATCATAATTTTAATTACACTGAATGAATTATTTTTTGCAAAGATAAAAAAAGCACCAAATGTCTTATTTCGAATATTTGGTGCTTTTTGTTTATAAGGTTATTGGTGTTAATTAGTCGATAATATCAAATCCTGTGTAAGGGCGTAAAACTTCTGGAATTACGATTCCTTCTGGTGTTTGATAGTTTTCTAAGATACCTGCTAGTACACGAGGTAATGCTAATGAACTACCATTTAAAGTATGTGCTAATTGGTTTTTACCATCTTTATCTCTGAATCTTAATTTCAATCTATTCGCTTGGAATGTCTCGAAGTTAGATACAGAACTAATTTCTAACCATCTGTCTTGTGCTGTAGAGAACACTTCGAAGTCATAAGTAAGAGCTGATGTGAATCCCATATCTCCACCACATAATCTTAAGATTCTATATGGAAGTTTAAGGTCGTTCAATAGTCCTTTAATATGTTCTACCATTCCGTCTAATGCTTGATAAGAATTATCAGGGTGTTCGATACGTACGATTTCTACTTTGTCAAATTGGTGAAGGCGGTTAAGACCTCTTACGTGTGCTCCATAAGATCCCGCTTCTCTACGGAAACATGGTGTATAAGCTGTACACATAATAGGTAACTCTGTCTCTTGTAAGATAACATCTCTAAAGATATTAGTCACAGGAACCTCTGCTGTTGGGATTAAGTATAAATCGTCAACTGTACTGTGATACATTTGTCCTTCTTTATCTGGCAATTGTCCTGTACCGTATCCTGATGCCTCATTGATTAAGTGAGGAACTTGATACTCTCTATATCCTGCATCTGTATTTTTGTCTAAGAAGTAAGAGATTAACGCACGTTGTAAACGAGCTCCTTTACCTTTATATACAGGGAAGCCTGCTCCAGTGATTTTGTTCCCTAGTTCAAAGTCAATGATGTCATATTTCTTTGCTAATTCCCAGTGTGGTAAAGCACCTTCGTGTAGTGTAGGTACTTCTCCTGCTTCGAATACATTTAAGTTATCATCAGCATCTTTACCAGCAGGTACGATATCTGTTGGTACGTTTGGTATAGTATATAACTTCTCAGTTAATAATGCAGATACATTATTAAGCTCTTCAGTTAATTGTTTGCTTTGGTCACGTAAGTTTGATGTTTTCTCTTTGATGATTTCAGCTTTTGCTTTTTCACCACTTTTCATCAACTCCCCGATGCTTTTGGATAGTTTGTTCGATTCTGCTAATACATTGTCTAATTCCACCTGTGTGCTTCTTCTTTTCTCATCTAATTCAAGCACTTCTTTTAGCAAATCGGCAACATCAAGATTTCTTTTGGCTAATCCTTTAACCACTTGCTCTTGATTTTCTCTAATAAAAGCTATCTGTAACATATTATAAATATTAATTGTAAAGCAAAGTTAGAAAATACTTTTCTATTAGCAGCTATTTTACGTACCTCTTTATAAGTTTTGTAGAACATTATGCAGTTTATTTGGTAGTTTATTAGCTTTTCTAAATAATAATTTAATAAATAGAATTGCTTTGAAATAATATGTGAAGTGCTTTTTAGCTTTATTACACTTTGTTTATCTTGTTATTTATGTGAAAGAATTGATAATTTAAACCTTGATTTAAAAAAAAGTGAGATTAGTTAAAGTAATATTTTACTTTTGTCTGAATAATATTAGAGTCTGTAAAAAATAAAAATGGATATACTTATTAAATTATCTCAATTCTTATTGAGTTTGTCGTTGTTAATTATCTTACACGAGTTAGGGCATTTTATTCCTGCTAAACTTTTTAAAACACGTGTCGAGAAGTTTTACTTATTTTTTGATGTTAAGTTTTCTTTGTTTAAAAAGAAAATAGGAGATACTGTTTATGGTATTGGGTGGTTGCCATTAGGAGGGTATGTAAAAATATCTGGTATGGTGGACGAAAGCATGGATACAGACCAATTAGCTGGTGAGCCACAACCATGGGAGTTTAGATCTAAACCAGCTTGGCAACGTTTGATCATTATGTTAGGTGGAGTTACGGTGAACTTTATTTTAGCCTTTGTTATCTATATTGGGATGGCTTATGCGTATGGTGAGTCATATATTGCTAATAAAGATGTAAAGAGCGGAATCTGGGTTCAGAATCCTATCTTAGAAGACGCTGGTCTAAAAACGGGAGACAAGGTATTAAAGGTTGATGGAAAGGAGATTGTGAAGTTTAATAGTCTGCCAGAAGCAATCCTTATGGGGAAAGATATTGAAGTAGAACGTGCTGGTGTGGTAGAGCATGTACAGTTGCCTGTTGACTTCTTAGGACAAATTACAGAGAACAAAGGAAATGGTTTCATAGGACTGCGTATTCCTTTTATTGTAGCAGGATTTGGTGAAAACTCTATTAATGAAGGTACATTAATGGTTAAAGATATTGTGAAGTCTATTAATGGGGTAGAAACACCTTTCTTTGATATGGTAAGCAATGTTTTAGAAGAAAACAAAGGAAAGACTGTTGCTGTTGTAGTGAATCGCGATGGAAAAGATACGACTGTTGATGTAAAGGTAAATCAAGAAGGTAAGATAGAGACATATTATGCTCCTGCTTTGCCATTTGATAATTTACAAAAATTAGGACTATATGAGATCAGTAGAGAGCAATACTCTTTAGCAGAAGCTATTCCTGCAGGGTTACACATGGGGAAAGATAGAATCATGAGTTATTTCGGACAATTAAAGAAAATTGTACAACCTGAGACAGGTGCTTATAAAGGAGTAGGAGGGTTTAAAGCGATTTATGATATCTTCCCTCAGTTCTGGAGCTGGCAAGTGTTCTGGAGTATTACAGCGATGTTATCTATCATGTTAGGGGTTATGAACTTATTACCAATTCCTGCTTTAGATGGTGGACATGTTATCTTTTTATTGTACGAGATGATCTCTGGAAGAAAGCCAAGTGATAAATTCTTGGGTAATGCTCAGATGGTAGGATTCTTCATACTTATTGCATTATTGTTATTTGCGAATGGGAATGATATTTATAAGGCAATTTTTAATTAGATGAAAAAAATATAAAAAAAATGCTTGTTGTGTTTGCAGAAATGAAAAATCGTATTATATTTGCATCGCAATAAAGGTAAGACATCACCTTCCTCCTTAGCTCAGTTGGTTAGAGCATCTGACTGTTAATCAGAGGGTCCT